>NZ_JCALCF010000046.1:0-24230 GCF_059812185.1 Mycobacterium sp. NGS67 | reverse complement strand
GCCTGCGCGTTGAATCCCGCTTCTACTTCAAAGCCGACACCCACGGCGGCCTGTGCGCCCACACCGACTCCGGTCCCCACGCCGAGACCGACACCGGCACCAATTCCGGCTTGCACGCCGAACTCGACATCCAGACCGGCCTGAGCGCCCACACCAGCTCCGGCCACCAATCCGCCCGTCGGTCCGACAACGGGCAGTCCGGGAGCACCCACGACCGGACCGACGACGTTCGGCCCGACAAGTCCGGCATCCGCCGCGACGACGTTGGCCACTCCGAAGCCGACGTCGCCGGCAGCCAGCGCAGCATCGGTAGCGATGAACCCGACGTCGTTCGCCACGACGCCGGCGTCGCCGATGATCGGCGCGGCGGCACCGAAAACTGGGCCGGCATCCGGGCCCGCGAATGTCGGCGGTGCAAAGCCGTGTTGAACCGCTACCGCCTGCTGCAACCCGCCAATCGGGTCGTCCGAGGAGATGTTCAGGCCAGGCACCGCGTCTGCGGCCACCGAGGAGATCTGGGTCGGGGACACGTCGACCAGTCCGGCGCTGGTCATGGCCTGTCCGGGAGCGGCGACAAATGACCGCGCCGCCTCTTCGTTGCGGAACAGGCTCAGGATGTAGTCGACAAGCGAGGTCATTGTTGTTTCCCTTCAATCGAAACCGTGAAGCATTCGCCGAAGTGACCGGCGCTCTGTCATAAACCGTATGGATTTCGCGGGCTCAGCAAATCGGGGTCAGTTCCCCCAGCCTGGTGAAGACTTATCGGGATACCGGGGGCTACCCCATTAGGGGGTTAGGGGAAATTTCGGGCTCCCCATCCCGAGGCTGAATACCGTCCTACTGACAACCGTTTGCGCACGTCAGCAGCCATCTCTGACGGCGCAGACGGGGGTAGGTAAACGGAATCAGCCGTGGATGCCGAAGTCGTGATGATCGGGCTGGCCTTCGTGGGGATGGGCATCCGGATGAATGATCGCGTGATCCCAGATACCGGGGTCGCTCACCGGGAACGCCGCATGTTCGAAGCCGATATGCGCCGAATCACCGCCGCTGAACAGCGCCGACGGCTCGTGCTGACCGATGCCCGCGGGCGGGGGACTCGCCGGCACATCGCCTGGCTCAGGCACAACCGAATGACTGATGACACCGCTGACCGGGGCCTGGTCATGCACCGCAGGGGCGGGGATGTGGGGCGTGAACGCATCGAAGGCGGCCGTCGCTGCCCCGCTTGCCCAGACATTGCCGTGATCGGCGACCGGAGCTCCGACAGCGGGACCGGACATCGACAGCGAATCCGACACCATCGGAATGAGGTTGTTGACGTCAGTGCTGGTCACGTCCGTCAGATTGGCGTCGGCGATGGCTTGAGCAGGGTTCGCGGCGTAGCGCGCCGCGGCGTCGGGGTCACGCACCAGGGAGATGACGAAGTCGAGCAACGAGTTTGCCACCACGCACCTCCTTGCCGCCCCGGCCCACCTGAATCCTGCGTTAGCCAGATGCTATCGGTTACACCGACTCGCGTGTTCGGTACGAATCCCGCCCGCCCCACGCCATCGTTAGGGGATGTGACGTTAGGGGATTACCGGGGTTACGGGGCAATAAGCGGCTATGGTGAGGAAACCGCTGCTGACCACGGTGGGACATAGGGGGTGGACGACGCATCCATGACCGACTACCTGACCCACATCCCGCGACCCGCGCGCATCCTGATCGACGATGTCGCTGATGCCTCGACTGTCCCGGTGCGAGCCTTCGTGGCGGGCGGCATCGGCAGCGGCAAGACCACCACGCTGAGCGCCGTCAAAGACGCCTTGCGACGCGCCGGAGTCCCGACACTCACCCGCCCACCCCGCGACGACGACCCACCTGACGCGGCGCTGCTCGTCGACGACGCCCATCTGCTCACCGATGCCGAGTTGCGCCAACTGACTGATCGAGTCACCGACGGACGCTCGACCGTCGTCGCCACCGCCGAAACCCACGAGTACCGGCCGGCGTTGCGGTCCCTGGCGATGGCAATCGAGCGCGACCGACCGCGTATCTCCCTGGGTCCGGTACCTGTCGACCAGCACTTGCTGGATTGCACCGCCGGTCTGCCCCTCTTGCTCCACGCGGTGTCCGACGGCGATGGGTCGCCAGAGCAATCGGCTCGACTGGCGCTTGCCGAGCGGCTGCGACGGATCGACGAGCCCGCATTGGACACGCTGCTCATCATGTCCTTGGCCCAGGAGCTGGGCCCCGCCGATGTGGCTGCAGCGCTTGGTATTTCGATCGCAGACGCCCGAATCCTCGTCGACCGCACCCGGGCCGGCGGACTCGCCCGGCCGTCGCACTCGCCCGCGTTTCTGCAACTTGTGCACGACGCGGTGGCCCAGATCGTCGGCAACGCGCACCACCGGGAGGTCGAATCTTCGTTGCTGCGTTCACAACTCGACATCTCGACGGTCACGCCGGATCTGGCACTGCGGCTGGCCGAACATGGACTCCGCGACGAACGCCTGGCTGGCATCCTCACCCAACATGCCGCCGACACGCACGCCGATTCCGCCCATGCAGCGCGGCTGTACCGGGCGGCGGTCCAGGCGGGGGCCGAAGGGCTGAAGCCCCGTCTGGCAGACGCGCTCGTCGAAACCGGGGACTGTGCCGCGGCTGCGGCGTTGGCCGATGACCTGCTCGCCTCACCCGATGCCGCCGAACGCGCGGCGGCGGTGCGGATCGCGGCCAGCGTCGCGATGCAAAACGGCAACTCTGCGCAGGCAGCGGACCTGTTCGGTTGGCTCGGCCCGTACCCGGACGCCGTGGTGGCGGCTGCGGCCACGATCGTGCTGACCGGGACCGGTGACCTGACGACAGCTCGCGCCGCGCTGCAGCTCAAAGACGCGGGACCGCCGACCATGGCCGCGCGTGCCTCACGCAGTCTGGCGGAAGGTCTGCTGTTGACCTTGGAACAGCCTTACCCCACTGCGATGGCGAAGCTCAGTCAAGCCATCGCCGTCGAACACTCCATCAGCGGTGCCTTTCCGGACAGTCCGGCCGCGCTGGTCACCCTGGCCGCCATCCACGGCGGCGATCCGGTACGCGCACACAGCGTGATCGGTCGTGCCGTCCGCGCCGGGGGCGATGTGCTATTCCGACGTCGACACCTGCTGTTGTGCGGGTGGATCAAGATGCAGGAAGGACAACTGGCATCAGCGGGCGCCGACGTCGCCGCGGCCACCGTCGGGGGGAATCTGAACCGGCGGGATGCGTTGTGGGCCGGTGCCTTGCAAACCGCGATCGCTCGACGCAGTGGCGATACCGGTGCGCTGCAAAAGAATTGGTATGTCGCCATGGAGGTGCTGGCCGAATACTCCCTCGACCTGTTCGCCCTACTCCCGCTGGGCGAATTATGGGTCGCAGCCGCGCGGATGCGACACGTCGACCAACTGCAACACAGCCTGGATCAGGCTTTCATGCTGCTCAGTTCGCTCGGAAACCCTGCGCTGTGGTCGAACTCGCTGCACTGGGCCGGCGTACACGCGGCGATCCTGGCCAACTCACCGGAATCCGTCGCACCACACGGGCAGGCATTGAGCACGGCGGCACCGTACAGCTCTCTCGCACAAGCACTTTCCGCGGCCGGCCGAACCTGGCTGCGCGTCCTGGCCGATCAGGTCGATGCCGACGAGGTCACCGCGGCCGCGCGGGCCCTTTCCCACGTGGGGTTGACCTCGGATGCGACCAGGCTGGCCGGCCAGGCGGCCCTGCAAACACCCGATGCCCGGGTCTCGGGCGCGATGCTCCAACTCGCGCGGGACCTGAAGCTGGGAACCGGTTTCAGCGAGCCGCTAGCCGGCGCGGGCGAGCCGGCGCACACCGCCGAGCCCATGTCGGCGCCGCGTCAGCCCCCGTCGGGTTCCCCGTTGTCGGACCGCGAACGCGAAGTCGCCGAACTATTGCTGTTGGGCATGCCCTACCGCGACATCGGCGCCCAGCTGTTCATCTCGGCGAAGACGGTCGAGCATCACGTTGCCCGCATCCGCCGCCGACTCGGCGCGGGGTCACGTTCCGAGATGCTCTCGATGCTGCGCGCGATGTTGGTCCCGGAACCATGAGCCGCCGGTTGTTTGTCTGATCACACCGCAGCCCCTCCGGGCTGGTGATCTGCGCAAACTTAGGTTTGCCTTTCTCGCGGCGCATGCCACAAAGGTGTCAGTATGGGCTGGTTAAGCAGCAAAGGCGCCTCTAACGCGTTGCTGCCCTTCTGAGTGACGATGAATGAGGTGACCTTCCGTGGACCACCAGACCATCATCAGGCTCGTTGTGGGCCTGGGTATGACCGCGATCGTAGCCGCGCTGGCTCTGCGACGCGTCTGGTGGCTGTACAGGCTGGTGATGTCCGGACAGCCGACCACCGGACGAACCGACGACATCGGTACCCGCGTCTGGGCGCAGATCTCCGAAGTGTTCGGACAGCGCAAACTGCTCAAATGGTCCATCCCCGGGTTGGCGCACTTCTTCACAATGTGGGGCTTCTTCATCCTGGCCACGGTCTACGTCGAGGCCTATGGCGCCCTTTTCGACTCCCATTTCCACATCCCGATCGTCGGCCGCTGGAACGCGCTGGGCTTCCTGCAGGACTTCATTGCGCTCAGCGTCCTGGCCGGCATCATCACGTTCTCGATCATCCGGTTGCGCTCCGAGCCAAAGGAATATGGTCGTTCGTCACGGTTCTACGGCTCACACACAGGCGGCGCCTGGCTGATCCTGTTCATGATCTTCCTGGTCATCTTGACCTTCGCGATCTTCCGTGGCGCGTCGGCGAGCATCGGCACCCTGCCTTACGGCGGCGGCGCATTCTTCTCGCACGCCATGGGCGCGGTCATGGATGGTTTTGGGCGAGATGCCAATGAGTGGATCGAGACGATCGCTCTGCTGGCTCACATAGCGGTTGCGCTTGTCTTCCTGGTGATCGTGCTGAACTCCAAGCACCTGCACATCTTCCTGGCGCCCATCAACGTCACGTTCAAGCGACTGCCCGACGGGCTGGGTCCGCTGCTGCCGATCGAAGCCGACGGCAAGCCGATCGACTTCGAAAACCCGCCCGACGACGCCGAATTCGGCCGCGGCAAGATCGAGGACTTCACCTGGAAGGGCATGCTCGACTTCGCCACCTGTACCGAGTGTGGTCGCTGTCAGTCGCAGTGCCCGGCGTGGAACACCGCCAAGCCGTTGTCGCCCAAGCTCGTCATCATGGACCTCCGCGACCACTGGATGGCCAAGGCGCCCTACATCCTTGGCGAGAAGCCGAGTCCGCTGGAGAGCACTCCGGAAGGCGGCATCGGCGAAGAAGTGCGTGGCGAAAAGCACGCCGAGGAACATCACGTCCCCGAGTCCGGCTTCGGCCGCATCATGGGCTCTGGACCCGAGCAGGCGACGCGGCCGCTGGTCGGCACCCTGGAGCAGGGCGGTGTGATCGACCCGGATGTGTTGTGGTCCTGCGTAACCTGCGGCGCCTGCGTCGAGCAGTGCCCGGTCGATATCGAACACATCGATCACATCGTGGACATGCGGCGCTATCAGGTGATGATGGAGTCGGAGTTCCCGTCCGAGCTGTCGGTGTTGTTCAAGAACCTGGAGAACAAGGGCAACCCGTGGGGGCAGAACGCCTCTGAGCGCACCAGTTGGATCGACGAGGTCGACTTCGACGTCCCGGTGTTCGGCGAGGACGTCGAAAGCTTCGCAGGCTACGAGTATCTGTTCTGGGTCGGCTGCGCCGGCGCCTACGACGACAAAGCCAAGAAGACCACAAAGGCTGTCGCCGAACTACTTTCGATCGCCGGAGTGAAGTTCATGGTGCTGGGCACCGGCGAGACGTGTAACGGCGATTCCGCGCGCCGCTCGGGCAACGAGTTCCTCTTCCAGCAGCTGGCCCAGCAGGCCATCGAAACCCTCGACGGGGTGTTCGAGGGTGTGGAGACCGTCGACCGCAAGGTCGTCGTCACCTGCCCGCACTGCTTCAACACCCTGGGCAAGGAATACCGGCAGTTGGGCAGCAACTACACCGTGCTGCACCACACCCAATTGCTGAACCGGCTGGTACGCGACGACAAGCTGGTGCCGGTGAATGCGGTGTCCCAAGAAATCACCTACCACGACCCGTGCTACCTGGGCCGCCACAACAAGGTCTACGAAGCGCCGCGCGAGCTGATCGGCGCCGCGGGAGCCACCCTCACCGAGATGCCGCGGCACGCCGAGCGCAGCTTCTGCTGCGGCGCCGGCGGCGCGCGGATGTGGATGGAAGAGCACATCGGTAAGCGCATCAACCACGAGCGCGTCGACGAGGCGCTGGCCACCAATGCCAGCACCGTCGCCGTCGCATGCCCGTTCTGCCGGGTGATGGTGACCGACGGTGTCAACGACCGGCAGGAAGAAGCGGGCCGCAGCGGCGTCGAGGTGCTCGACGTGGCTCAGGTACTGCTCGGGTCGATCGACCGCGACAGCGTGAAACTGCCGGAGAAGGGCACCGCAGCCAAAGAAGCCGAAGAGCGGGCCGCGAAAGTGGAGAAGGCGGAGCCCAAAGCCGCTGCCCCCGCCGCTCCGGTCGAGGCCGAGCCCGAGGCCGAAGAACCGGCCGAGGCCCCCGCCGAGAAGCCGGCCGCGGCAGCGCCGGTCAAGGGGCTGGGCATGGCCGGTGGGGCGAAGAGGCCCGGCGCCAAGAAGACGGCAGCCCCGGCCGCCACTACAGCCGAAGCGCCTTCGAAAACCGAAACCCCGACAGCACCGGCCAAGGGGCTGGGCATGGCAGCTGGCGCCAAGCGGCCCGGCGCCAAGAAGACGGCCGCCACGCCGGCAGAGCCGGAAGCGACCAAGGCGTCCGAACCCAAGGAAGGCGAACCCCCCAAACCCGCCGCGCCGGTCAAGGGGTTGGGTCTGGCCGCCGGCGCCAAGCGTCCCGGCGAGAAGACAGCCAAGCGTCCTGGGCCGGCGAAGCCGCAAGCGCCGACCGAAGACGCGGCGGTCGGGGGTGGCGAGGCGCCCACGGCTGAGGAGGCCAAGCCGTCGAAACCCGAGGCACCGGTCAAGGGCCTGGGCATAGCGGCCGGCGCCAAGCGGCCCGGCGCCAAGAAGAGCCCGGCCGCCAAACCCGCCACGCCCGCCGAGCCCAAACCCGAAGCCGAACCCGAACCCGAACCCGAACCCGAAGCAAAGTCCGAGTCGGAGCCGTCGGCGCCGTCCAACGGCGAGCCGGCTGCCCCGGCGACTCCCGCCGCGCCGGTCAAGGGCCTCGGACTGGCCAAGGGCGCGCGTCCGCCCGGTAAGCGCTGATCACGGTTTGACACCGATCAGCAAATATCAGTGGACAGCGATGGCAGCATGGGTGACGTGACTACGCACCAATTCACCGCGCACACCTCCGGCCATCACCGGCAGCGCGCGTTCGCGCAGTCGTCCAAGTTGCAGGATGTCCTGTACGAGATCCGCGGTCCGGTGCACGCGCACGCCGCCCGGCTGGAAGCCGAGGGGCACCGAATCCTCAAGCTCAACATCGGCAATCCGGCGCCGTTCGGGTTCGAGGCTCCCGACGTGATCATGCGCGACATGATCCAGGCGCTGCCGTATGCGCAGGGTTATTCGGACTCCAAGGGCATTTTGCCGGCCCGTCGCGCGGTGGTCACCCGCTACGAACTGGTCCCCGGTTTCCCGAAATTCGACGTCGACGACGTCTATCTCGGGAACGGCGTCTCCGAGTTGATCACGATGACGCTGCAAGCGTTGCTGGACAACGGCGACCAGGTGTTGATCCCCGCTCCCGACTACCCGCTGTGGACGGCGTCGACGTCGCTGGCGGGTGGCACCCCGGTGCACTACCTGTGCGACGAGACCCAGGACTGGCAGCCGGATATCGCCGACATCGAGTCGAAGATCACCGAGCGCACCAAGGCGCTGGTGGTGATCAACCCGAACAACCCGACCGGGGCGGTCTACAGCAGCGAAATCCTCACGCAGATGGTCGCTTTGGCACGCAAACACGAGTTGCTGCTGCTCGCCGACGAAATCTACGACAAGATCCTCTACGACGACGCCAAGCACACCAGTCTCGCGACGCTGGCGCCGGACATGTTGTGCCTGACCTTCAACGGCCTGTCCAAGGCCTACCGGGTCGCCGGATACCGCGCCGGCTGGCTGGCGATCACCGGTCCCAAGGACCACGCCAGCAGCTTCATCGAGGGGATCAGCCTGCTGGCCAACATGCGCCTGTGCCCGAATGTCCCTGCGCAGCACGCGATTCAGGTTGCGCTGGGCGGATATCAGAGCATCGACGATCTGGTGCTGCCCGGCGGCAGGCTGCTCGAGCAGCGCGACGTCGCGTGGAACAAGCTCAACGAGATCCCCGGGGTGTCCTGCACCAAGCCCGAGGGTGCGCTGTATGCGTTTCCGCGGCTCGACCCCGAGGTCTACGACATCGACGACGACGAGCAGCTCGTCCTCGACCTGTTGCTGCAGGAGAAGATCCTGGTCACCCAGGGCACCGGATTCAATTGGCCCGCACCGGATCACCTGCGAATCGTGACCCTGCCGTGGGCACGTGACCTCGCGTCGGCCATAGAGCGGTTGGGCAACTTCTTGACCAGCTACCGTCAGTAGTTGTTCAGCAGCAAAACTAGCTGCGCTGCAACAACTCCAGCAGATAACCGCCGTATCCGGACTTGGTCAGCGCGCGGGCCCGTTGCTCCAGCTGCCCGTCGTCGATCCAGCCCCGTCGCCACGCAACCTCTTCGGGCACACTGACTTTCAGTCCCTGCCGCAGTTCCAGTGTTCGGACGAAGTCGGAGGCGTCCAGCAGCGAGTCGAATGTCCCAGTGTCCAGCCACGCCGTCCCGCGGGCCATCACCTCCACCGAAAGTTGACCACGGTTCAGATAGATCTGGTTCACTTCAGTGATTTCGTACTCGCCACGCGCCGACTTCTTCAAGCCCTTGGCGATCTCGATCACGTCGTTGTCGTAGAAGTACAAGCCGGGCACCGCATAGTTCGACTTGGGCGTCTGTGGCTTCTCCTCCAACGACACCGCCATCCCACCAGCATCGAATTCCACTACGCCGTAAGCCGACGGGTTGGCGACCCAGTACGCGAAAACCGCTCCGCCTGAGACGTTTTGGAAACGACTGAGGCGGGTTCCCAAACCCGGACCGTAGAAGATGTTGTCTCCCAGCACCAATGCCACCGAATCATTGCCGATGTGGTCGGCTCCCAGGACAAAAGCCTGCGCCAGTCCGTCCGGGCTGTCCTGCGTCACCCAGCTGAGGTTGATGCCGAATTGCGAACCGTCCCCGAGCAGCCGACGGAAACCGGCCGCGTCATGCGGAGTGGTGATCACAAGTATGTCGCGGATGCCGGCCATCATCAGTGTGGACAGCGGGTAGTAGATCATCGGCTTGTCGTAGACCGGCAGCAGCTGCTTGCTGATTCCGATGGTGATCGGGTGCAGGCGGGTGCCCGAACCGCCGGCCAGGATGATTCCACGCATGCTCAGTCGACCCGATCGGTTTCGGTGAGTTCGGTCGCCGCCAGCGCCGACCGCAGATCTTCGTGTCGGAACACCGATGTCACGTGGTCGCGAACCACCCGGAACGCCGACGCATTCGTGGTGATGGCTGCACCGTCCTTGCGACCGTTGATCGTCTGCTCGACCACCACCACACCGTCGCGCACATACATCCGGCCCAGCTCCGCCGTCGTGGCGAGGGAGCCGGCCCATTCGCGTAGCGCTTGATGACCCTGCGCGCCTCCGTGGGCGTCACCGAAATCGATGTCGTCACTGGACAAGCTGACCAACGTCTCGATGTCAGCGGCGTTGAGGGCGTCGTGCCACGCCAGAACGGTTGCGATCTCCGAAGTGGTCATGGCCTGCAAGTCTAGAGAGGGGTGCGATCAAGCCATCGTTGCCATACGGCGTCGTCGCCGAAGAGGTTGATTCCGGTGTCGGCCAGCGCGACTCGGCGGGTCATCGCGAGCAGCAAATCGGTGGCGCCGCCGCGCAACGCCACCGTGCCCTTGCCGTGCTCGTGCGACCACGCGATCTGACCGTCGCTGAGCCGGACCGTCCATTCGCCGGCCTCACCCAATCCGGGGTCGGTGGCGTGCAGGTGCACGGTGTCGCCGTCCTCGAGTGGCATTGGCACACCGTCGCTTCCGGCCCGAATCACGATGCGCTCGAGGAATTCGTCGATGCCGTCGGCGGCCACGGCAGCGTCCAGCGTGAAGGTGCTGCCGATCGCGATCGCGGCATCGGCGCGATGCACAACGTTCTCGTGCAGCCGGCGGCGGATCCACCAACGTGCGGCCCGCGGCCCGAGGAAGGTCCACACCTGCGTCTCCGCGCCCGTCTGATCGACGGCATCGACCAGGAGTCGGGCGCCGCCGTTCAGCCAGGAGATCGCGTCATCGAGGCCCGGCGGCGGCTTGCCGCCCTCGACGCTGCGGAAATCCAGAAAGCTGTCCATCCGGTCACGCACGATCTGCGCGGCCCAGCGGTCACCACGACCGACATGGCGAAAAAGTTGGTCGATGCTCCAGCCGGGGCAGGTCGGCACCGGCGTGGACTGATTGGCGCCGCGGATCAGCTCCCCGAACGCACGGGTCTCCCCGAGGTAGGCCGAGGCGTAATCCACTCGGACGACGCTACTCGCCGCTGGTTTATCCACACATGGCGATTCATCCACATTCGGTCTCGACCTGCCGCCACTTGTCGGTGGAGATCGCTATATTCGAAAGTATGTTCGATGACTTGAAGGGCGCTGACGACGCCACGTTGGTGTCGATCATGGACGCCGCCACGCGGGACGAAGCCGTCGAGGCGGCACGGCGGTTCGCGGCCATCGCCGAGCTCGTGGAGCGTCACGCCCCTGGACCCACCGCCACCGGGCGCTGGTCCTGCGACCATTGGGACGCGATCGCCGCCCAGATCGGCGCCGCGCTGAATATCAGCCACAATCTGGCCTCCAGCCAGATGTATCAGGCCATGGAACTGCACCAGCGGCTTCCGGCGGTCGCCGCGTTGTTCGGTCAAGGCCGGTTGAGTCTGCGGCTCGTCAGCACGATCCTCTGGCACACCAGCCTGATCAAAGACCCCACCGTGCTGGGCGTGGTGGACGCGATCCTGGCAAATGACGCGTTGCATTACGGGCCGCTCTCGTCGTCGAAGACCGCACGGGCGATCGACGCCATCATTGACCGCTACGACCCCGTCGCGGTACGGCGTTACCGCGACAGCGCCCGCGGCCGGGACGTGGTGATCAGACCAGGTGACGACGGCACCGCCGACCTGTGGGGATCGTTGCTGGCCACCGATGCCGCGGTGCTGGACCGCCGCCTCGATGACATGGCACGGCAGGTGTGTGCCGATGATCCGCGCACGCTGGGCCAGCGCCGGGCCGACGCGCTCGGCACACTGGCCGCCGGTGGTGACCGGCTGGCGTGCTGCTGTGAGGACGCCGACTGCCCTGCCAAAGTGTCCGACGCCCGCGCGGAGGCGGTGGTCATCCACGTCGTCGCCGACGCCGCCTCCCTCGACGCCGAACCCGACCCTCAAATCCACGGTGAGATACCGCTTACGCCGATCGACCCGGACAACCCGCTTCGCGCGGTGCCCAAGCCCGATCCCGAACCACCCACGCCGTGGCGACCGTCCGGGCAGATCATCGCCGGACAAACCGTGCCCGCCTCACTGTTGGCGGAGCTGATCGCGGCCGGCGCCAAGGCCTTGCCCCTGACCCATCCCACCGAAGCCGCGCCCGGCTACCGCATTCCCGCTGAGATGGCCCGCTTCGTGCGCTGCCGTGACATGACCTGCCGTTTTCCCGGCTGCGACCGACCTGCCGTCGGCTGTGACCTCGACCATGGCATCGCCTACCCGTTCGGGTCCACCCATCCGTCCGTGCTGCGCTGTCTGTGCCGAAAACATCACCTGCTCAAGACCTTTTGGATCGGGCCACCCGGGTGGCGGGACCGACAACTACCAGACGGCACCATCATCTGGACCGCTCCGACCGGGCATACCTATGCGACCCGCCCCGGGAGCCGGCTGCTGTATCCAACCCTGAGCCGGTCCACCGGATCAGCTCCGGTCGTCGCCGCGCCGCAAGCAGACTGCAACATCCGTAGCGTGATGATGCCGATCCGGCGACGCACCCGTGCCCAGGTCCGCGAATACCGGATCGACGCCGAACGCGCCCTCAACGAAATCGACCTGAAGGCGGAGCGCACCGCCTGAAAACACGCCCCGCCGAAGCCGTAACGTCTCAACCATGCGCACCCACGGCTGGGGCGGTGCCAAGCCCGCGACCGACGAAGAGGCGATCGAACGCATCCTCGACGCGGCCAGCCAGGCTATCGACCAGCGTGGCGGGGACATGCGGATTGCCGACGTGGCACGAACGCTGGGCGTCTCCCGCCAGACCGTCTACAACTACTTCCCCGGCACCAACACACTCGTAGAGGCCGCCGCCACCCGCTCCGGCATGAGGTTCCTGGAGCGACTGGCCGAACACCTGGCCGGCATGACCGATCCCGTCGACGCGCTGGTGGAAAGCCTGGCTTTCACCCTGGAATGGTTACCAAACGATCGGCACGTGCAATTGATGCTGGTGCACAACTTCACCAAGGCCTCAACCGGTGTCACCTCGGAGATGGGCATCAAGTTCGGCCACGGCATCCTGGCGGGCCTGGACGTCGACTGGGCGGACGTCGGGGTCCAGGACGACGATCTCGACGATCTCGCCGAATACATGCTGCGGATATTGCAGTCGTTCATGATCGACCCGGGCAGCCCCCCGCGAACCGGCGAAGTATTGAGGACCTATCTGCGCCGCTGGGTCGCGCCCACGCTCACCTCCGAGCTGGCCAAGGCCCGGCAGCCGGAAACAACGCCGCAGTAGCCGCAGCGCCGTGCTTGGACGGTATCGGTAAGCTGTCCACTCGAGTGAGGTGAGTACATTGACTTTCGACATAGTGGTCGCAAACGGCAGGTGGTTCGACGGCACCGGAGCGCCGTCGGCCACCCGCGACATCGGCATCCGCGACGGCCGGGTGGTCGCCGTGTCAGCGACACCGCTGGACACCGACGGTTGCCCCGATGTGATTGACGCGCAAGGCAAGTGGGTGATCCCCGGCATCATCGACATCCACACCCATTACGACGCCGAAGTGCTGGCCGCACCGGAGTTGTCCGAGTCGGTGCGCCACGGCGTCACCACGATCGTCATGGGCTCGTGCTCACTGTCCACCATCCATGTCGACGCCGGCGAAGCCGCCGACCTGTTCGGCCGGGTCGAGGCAATCCCGCACGAGCACGTGGTCCGCATCGTCGGCGAGCACAAGTCGTGGACGAACGCGAGTGAGTACATCGACGCGCTGGAGTCGCTGCCGCTGGGCCCCAACGTGACGGCCTTTATCGGGCACTCCGACATGCGGACAGCGGTGATGGGCCTGGACCGGTCGACCCGCGACGACGTGCGGCCCACCGCCGCCGAGCAAGACAAGATGGAACGGATGCTGACCGAGGCGCTGGACGCCGGGTTCCTCGGGATGTCTTCGCAGCAACTGCTTTTCGACAAGATCGACGGTGACACCTGCCGGTCGCGCACGCTGCCCTCGACGTACGCCAAGGGCCGCGAACTGCGGCGCTTGAAGAACCTGCTGCGCCGCACCGGCCGGGCCCTGCAATCGGGTCCCGACATCAGCCATCCGCAGAACATCGTGTCGCAGGCGCTGCAGTCCCTCGGCATCCGCCGGCCGCACCTCAAGACCAGCCTGTTGGCCGCGGCGGACATGAAGTCGGCGCCGGGCAGCGTGTGGCTGACCAGCTTCCTGGCGGCCGTCGTGAACCGGTTCGGCGGCGACTTCCGCTTCCAGCACCTGCCGGTGCCGTTCGAGGTGTACGCCGACGGGATCGACCTGGTGGTGTTCGAGGAATTCGGGGCGGGGGCCGCCGCGCTGCACCTCAAGGACGAAGTCGAACGCAACGCTTTGATGCGCGACGAGGAATACCGCCGCCAGTTCCGCAAGGACTACGACACCAAGTTCGGTCCGCGCGCGTGGCACCGGGACTTCTTCGACGCCGAGATCGTCGCCTGCCCCGACGAGTCGGTGGTCGGCAAGTCGTTCGGCCAGGTCGGCCTCGACCGTGGTGGGTTGCATCCGGTCGACGCGTTCCTGGATCTGGTACTCGAGCACGGCACCGCCGTCCGTTGGCGCACAACGATTTCCAATCACCGGCCCACGATGCTGCGACGGCTGGCGCGGATGGAGGGCTTGCAAATCGGCTTCTCGGACGCCGGAGCACATCTGCGCAACATGGCCTTCTACAACTCCGGTCTGCGTCTGCTGCGCCACGTCAGGGATGCCGAAAAGGCCGGGCGGCCGTTCCTGTCGCCCGAGCAGGCCGTGCACCGGTTGACCGGCGAACTGGCCGACTGGTACGGACTGGATGCCGGCCACCTGCGGGTGGGCGACTGGGCCGATCTGGTGATCTTGGACCCCAAGCGTCTGGACGAGTCGCTGGATTCCTATCACGAGGCCAATGTCGAAGCCTACGGCGGACTTTCGCGCATGGTGAATCGCAACGACGAGACGGTTCAGGCGGTGTTCGTCTCCGGCCGGGCGCTGTTCCGCGACGGGCAGCCGACGGAGATCCTGGGCCGCGAGCGCA
The DNA here is from genome assembly GCF_059812185.1 of Mycobacterium sp. NGS67. Classification (NCBI taxonomy): domain Bacteria; kingdom Bacillati; phylum Actinomycetota; class Actinomycetes; order Mycobacteriales; family Mycobacteriaceae; genus Mycobacterium; species Mycobacterium sp. NGS67. Next base: position 9,538 of record NZ_JCALCF010000046.1, on the reverse strand, counting down.
CCGGCGGCTTCCTGCGAGCCGACGGCACGCCGCGCAATGTGCCGCGGGCCGTGCCGGCGTGACAGGCTAGCTCGCGGCCCTGCCGTAGTAGTGCGCCATGTCTTCGCCGGCCGCGTGGCTGGCCATCCAGGTGTGGAACCAGTCCGGCACCTTTTCGTCGGCGGGATGATGCGTCGGCCACTGCGAACGCACAAGTCCGGCAACGAGTTTCAATAGCCGCCAGCCCGAGACGTCCCGGAAGGTGGTGTGGTATCCCGGCGTGAAGTACCTGCCGACGACGGGCAGGTGCTGCCGAAGTTCGGTGCGCCACATCGCGACGGTGGCCACTTCGGGCGGGACTCCGATGTCTTCGGCCGGAACCGCCGCGGCGATGCCGTCGGCGATCAGCGTCGCGATCTTGCTGACGTGAGCCATAGAGGTACGCAGTGAGCGCAGCCGATACCATCTGCTGCCTACCACGCCGTCGAAGATCAGGTCGGCGCAACTCCGGTGTTCGATCTCCTCGATGTAGTGCCACAGAAACAGCGAAGCCACCCGAGAGTCCCCGTCGTACAACACATCTCGCTTCTCGATCATGAAGGTGAACAGCGGCGGGAAGGTGGCCTCCAGGCTGGCGATGTACGCCAGATGGAACTTCAGCGGTTGGGCCGCATACAAAGCCTCATAGGACGTGATGACGTCGTCGAGGGTGTCCGCGAGCGCGGGATACTGCGCGATGAGCGAGTTAACGTGCCTACGGTGCGCGGCCGAATGCTGGGCCTCTTGGGCGAGAAAGACTTCGGCCTCGGCCCGCAGGTCCGCGTCGTCGATGACCTTGAGCGCGTCTTTGACGACCAGCACGATGTAACGCTCGAACCCGACCGCGAAAAACGAGATCAGGTTGGACATCAACGCCGCGGCGGGATTGGCGGTGTTCCATCGAAACGGCACCGATTCGTCGATGTCGAAACGCATCTTCCGGAACGCCACCGCCGTCACGGACTCATCGTACGAGCTGACTGGACAACCAGTCAATAATGTCCAGTCTAGTGGCCGGGTCGCCGAGCTCCCAGCCGGAACACCTGCCAGCCCGCCCCCTCCCAGCGAGCGACATCGAGGCAGTTGCGGCCGTCGACAACCACTCGGGCGCGCACCCGATCGGCAAGCCTTTCCGGGTCGAGGTCGACGAATTCCCGCCACTCGGTCAGCACCAGCACGGCATCCGCCCGTTCACACGCTTCTTCGACCGACACCGCGTAGTTCAGCGTCGGAAACAACCGATTCGCGTTGTCCAGGGCTTTCGGGTCATAGACGTTGACCCCGGCGCCGTTGAGTTGCAACTGCCCGGCGACGTTGAGCGCCGGCGAGTCGCGCACGTCGTCGGATTCGGGCTTGAACGCCGCGCCGAGCACCCCGATGTTGGCGCCCAACAGCGATCCTCCGCACGCCGCGCTGGTCAGTTCGACCATGCGAGTGCGCCGACGCATGTTGATGCTGTCCACCTCGCGCAGGAACGTCAGGGCCTGGTCGGCACCCAGCTCACCGGCACGGGCCATGAACGCGCGGATGTCCTTCGGCAGGCAGCCGCCTCCGAAACCCAAGCCCGCGTTGAGGCATTGGCGTCCGATGCGCGGGTCGTGGCCGAGCGCGTCGGCGAGCACACTGACGTCCGCGCCGGCGGCCTCACACACCTCGGAGATGGCGTTGATGAACGAGATCTTGGTCGCCAGAAACGCATTCGCGGAGACCTTGACCAGTTCGGCGGTCTGCAAGTCGGTCACCATGAACGGCACCCCAGCGCCCAGCAGCGGACCGTACAGTTGCCGTACCGCCGGCTCTGCGTGTTTTGAATCGTCTTGCACGCCAAGCACAATGCGGTCCGGGTTGAGAGTGTCGTGCACCGCGTAACCCTCGCGCAGGAACTCCGGATTCCAGGCGATCTCCACGTCAACGCCCTCGGGTGCCAGCGCGGCCGCCCGCCGGCCCAGTTCGGCGGCGGTACCCACCGGCACGGTCGACTTTCCGACCAGCACCGACGCCCGGGTCAGCCGGGGCACCAACGCGTCGACGACGGCGTGCACATGCCGTAGGTCGGCGCCGTACTCCCCCTTCTTCTGCGGCGTGCCGACGCCCAGGAAGTGCACGTCGGCGAACTCGGCGGCCATGTCGTAATCGGTGGTGAAGCGCAGCCGCCCCGCAGTGAGGTTGGCCTGCAACATCTTTCGCAGGCCAGGCTCGTAGAACGGGATATCACCCCCGGCCAGCTTGGCGACCTTGCCCGGGTCGATATCGACCCCGACGACGTCATGTCCCAACTCCGCCATTCCGACCGCGTGGGTGGCACCTAAGTAACCGGTTCCGAAAACCGTGCATCGCATACCACTGTGTGTAGGTGGCTGCGATGAGCGAACGCCATCGCGACCCTGAACGGTAAGTGACGGCTATCCGGCGAGATCAGATGCCGGGGACGAAGGGGATGTTGAATCCGCCGCGGCCGCCGCCGCCACCTCGGCCACCGCCGCGGCCCCCACCGCCGCCGCCGGGGCCTTTGCCGCCCGGACCCTTGCCGATGCTCGGCGGCTTGCCGCCACCGCCGCGCCCGGGTGATTGCGGCGTGAGGATCGGCGGGATCACCGGCACCGGCACGATCACCGGAACCGGTGCGGCCGGAGCCGGAGCGGGTGCGGCCGGGGCGGGCGCCTCAACCTTGGGCGTCGGCGCCTGCGGTGCCTGCGGAACCTGCACCGGGACCTGGGGGGCAGGGGCCGGGACCTGCTCGGGGACCTGCTGCGTCGGAGCCTGCTCAGGGACCGGAACCTGCTGCGGCGCCGGAGTGGGTGCCGGAGCCTGGGGAGTCGGAGCGGGCGCCTGGGGAGTCGGCGCGGGCGCCTCGGGCGCCGGCGTGTTCGGCGCGACGGCGGCCTGGCCGGTCTGCGGCCGCGTATCCGAGGTGGTGCGAATGCTGATGCCCAGCGCGACGACCAGCGATGCCACCCCGATGACGAAGATCGACGCCAGGATGCTGCCGATCAGCGCAAAAGGCTTGCGATCGTCCTGCTCGTCCTCGACGGCGCTGTAGGCCAAGCCGCTCTCGACGTTCTCGAAGTGCACCGGGTCGACTGCGAACGGTGGCTGGACGCCGGTGCCGGGGTCTTGCGCGTAGGCCTGCGCGGCGGTCGACGACGACAACAGCGGCGTGTTCGCCGACGCCAGGGCCGCTCCCCGGGCGAGTGCGGTTTCTGGTTCCTCGGGCGCGGTCACCGGCAGCGTGGTCGCCGCCTCGAGCGCCGGTTTGATCAGCGGGATGTCGACGCCGGAGCCGACGACGAACACCGCATCCGGGTGGGTGGCGAGCGACTCGGCGCCCGACACCAACTCGGTCAATTGAGCCACCGCCGCGTCGTCGTCGTCGGGTAGCGGTTGGGTATGAATGTCGGCGATCGACCCGTCGGCGGTGTGCACCACGGCCAGAGTCGCGGTGTCGGGCTCGACGAAGAGCAGCGCAGTTTGCGCGTAGTTGGTCTCGTTACCGACCGATTGCGCCAGCGCTGCGGCGGCCAGGAAGGCCGAGACCAGCATGACGTTCTCGATCTTGCGGTTGGCCAGCGCGTCACGCAGCGCGGCGGCCTGCTCGGGGTCCCGCCAGGTCACACCGGTCGACGCCAGCTGGTAGCCACCCTCGGCCGCGCCTTCTCGAGTCCCCAGGATCGCCGAGACGACCTGCTCGGCGGCGTTGAACATCGTCGCATCGGGGTCGGCCGCGACCTCGAACTTCTCTTCCTCGACGAGGGCACCGTCGCCGTTTTCACCCTCGACCAGCACCATTCGGACTGCCGCTGGTGCCATCGACACACCAAGGACGGTGTCCACAACTCCCCCAATCGAATGCTCGGATGTCCCCCAACCCGTTATCAACAACGTACCCAGACCACCGGATGCTTTCCATCTGAGTTTGATTTGTAACGCAGATCACCGGACCTCAGGCCGGTGGACGGAGCTACCTGTGCCCACGGCCCCCGCCGCCGCCTCCGAAGGGACCGTGACCGCCGCCTCCGCCTCCGCCTCCGCCTCCGAAGGGACCGTGACCGCCGCCGCCTCCGAAGGGTCCATGCCCGCCGCCTGGACCGTGCGCGCCCGGGCCGCCGCCACCTGGGCGGCCACCGCCGCCGAAGGGGCCACGCCCACCAGGACCATCCCCGCCGAACGGTCCGCGACCGGGATTACCTCCGATGGGCCCTCGACCCGGTTTCGGCGAAGGACCCGACCGCGGGGGCTGGACGACCGGCACCCGGGGAGCCGGGTTCTCCACCCGCGGCGGGGCGGCCGGGATTGGCACGCGCGGTGCCGGCGCCTGGCGCGGTACCCGGGCTTGCGGTGGCCGCAGAACCGTCCCTGGGCTGGGGATCTGGATGGGCGGAATGATGATCGGGACCACCGGAGCGACCACTTCCGGCTCCGGCAACCGCGGCGCCGGAGCAGCCGGAGCCGGCATCTCGGGAAGGTCGGGTACCACCCGTGCCGGAACGATTGGAGCGACCGGAGCCGGCGCCGCGGCCGGGATCTGGGTCGGTAGTTGCGGCGGCAGCGCTCTGGGCGCCGACGGCGGAGCCGGCACGTCGATCTTGGGCTGCGGCGCTGCCACCGGGGCGGGCGGAGGCGCCTCGACCGTCGGCGCAACGAAATGGTTCTGCCGGGGCGTCGGAGCCAGCGCGACCGTCGGGCGGACGTTGATAGCCAACGCCACCTCCAGCGCTACCACCGCAGCGGCCGTGATGACCGCCACGCCGCTGCCGATCAACATCGCGGACCTGCGCCGTCGGCCGTCGACGGCTTCGTCTGCAACGGCGCTGTAGGCGAGCTCGCCGGGACCACCCGGGTCCTGCGCATAGGCCAACGCGGCCGTACTCGACGCGAACAACGGGGAGTTGGCCGACGCGAGCGCCGCGCCTCGAGCCAGTGCCATCTCGTGTTCTTCGGACACACTCACGGTCAGCGGGGTGGCCGCGTCCAGCAGCGGCTTGATCATCGCGACGTCGACACCGGAGCCGACCACATAGATGCCGTCGGGTCGGGCCGCCATCGATCCGACATCGGCCAGCATCTCGGCCAGCTGGCCGACCGCAGCGCCGTCGTCGGCGGCCAGTTGCCGGCGCCGGACGTCGCACAGGGAACCGTCGGCGGTCTTCACCACCGCCAACGTGGCGCTGTCGGGTTCGACGAACAGCACGCCGGTCCGCGCGTAGCCGACGGAATCACCGACCGCCTGTCCCATCGCGACCGCCGCCAGAAACGCGGAGACCAGCATGACGTTCTCGATCCTGCGGGCGGCGAGCGCGTCACGCAGCGCCGCCGCCTGCAGCTGATCGGTCCAGCTCACCCCGATGGAGGACAGCCGCAGGCCGGCCTCGACCGCGCCTTCGCGCGTGCCCAGGATGGCCTGGATCACTTGTTCGGACGAGCGCATTGTGGCCGGGTCAGTCCCGAGCCGGAACCGGTCCTCGTCGACGATGACGCCGTTGGCGTCGGCACCCTCAATCAGCGCGATCTGGGCCGCCGTCGGCGCCATCGAAACTCCGAGTACGACGTCCAAAGCCCCTCCCACGGTCTTCGCTTCAACCAAAAGGGTAGTCGCGCTAACCAAGTTGGGACCGCTGTTGCAGCTATGTAGTCCGTATGAAGTTCTGATAGGAACGCGACGGGGTGGGCCCGCGCTGACCCTGGTATTTGGACCCGACGCCAGCGCTGCCGTAGGGCCGTTCCGACGGGCTGGTCAGCCGCAGGATGCACAGCTGACCGATCTTCATCCCCGGCCACAGCGTGATTGGCAGGTTGGCGACGTTGGACAGTTCCAGCGTGATGTGGCCGCTGAAACCCGGATCGATGAAACCCGCCGTGGAGTGCGTCAACAGCCCCAGCCGGCCCAACGAGGACTTGCCCTCCAACCGTCCGGCGAGATCGTCGGCCAGGGTGACCAGCTCCAGCGTCGAGCCGAGTACGAACTCGCCGGGGTGCAGCACGAACGGTTCACCGTCCGCGGGCTGCACCAGCGTGGTCAGCTCGTCCTGCTGCTTGGCGGGGTCGATGTGGGTGTAGCGGGTGTTGTTGAAGACGCGGAACAGCGTGTCGAGCCGCACGTCGATGCTGGACGGCTGCACCAGGGCGTCGTCGAAGGGCTCGATTTGCAACCGGCCGGCGGAAATTTCGGCCTTGAGGTCACGGTCGGAGAGCAGCACGCGTGTGAGCGTATCTGCTGCCGGTCAGCGGACGTAGATCTCGTCTCCGCTGGGGTATCCGCCGCCGAGGGTGGTGACGTGGACGTGGTCGTAGTGCCCGTACCCGCCTGCTTGGGCGCCGCCCCCGGGCGTGTAGTAGGTGCCCCGCCAGATGGCGTCCTGGATGCTGAACTTGTCGGCGTTCTGCAAGACGTACGTGACGATCGCGTTGCCCAGTTCGATGCCCTCGTCGGAGCTCGGGTTGGGGATCATCACGTCTACGGCCAAGCCCTCCGGATGCCACCGCAGAGCGTCGGGGCGGACGCCGCCCATCTGGTGGATCTCGGGGAACAGGGCGCTGATGGCTCGCGCCACCAAGATGGTCTTGACCTGCAGTCCTTGTTCCGGCGCGACGCCCGCGGCCAAGATGGTCGACCCTGCGGCGGGGCGAGACCGGTCGGCCCGCGACCGCTCGGCGGGAGCCATTTCCTCGACGCTGAAGCGCAGGCGCGACGTGTCCAGCGCGGCGCCGGCATCCGAAGCCGCAATCTGCAGGCAGCATTCGGACGACGGGTCCGGGACGGTCGGCTTTGCAACGATGCGCGTGGTCGCGGGATTGACATCTCCACCGAGCGCTCCGCCCACCGCGAAGAGGACGGCGACCGGACCGATGGCTGCAGCCAGCATCGCTGGCGCTTTCGACCGCTTCCTGGCTAATGCGTGCCTGCCCACGGAAGGTCACGATACGAGATTACGAATGATAACGAAAGGGTAAACGTCCCATTCTGGGGATTTGCACGGAGCGATTGTCTATTAGCCCGGCAAATTACTTGCGGGTGATTCTGCGCTCGTCAGGCCGGTTGGCTCGCGAGCCAGTTAGACAGTTCCTCGAGCATCTGACGGGCGTATCCGCGCCAGAACCAGCCGAAGGCCGGCATCGTCGACGCTGCCGGTCATGAGCGCGGAAACATGTTGTAGCGCCACGTGATTCGGGTGCCGGTGCAGCCGGGGTGAACAAGAATTCCCCGTCGATCTTGGTGAGGAGAGGACCCTTGAAGTCGGTGATGTTGTATCGCCACTCGTGTGGCTCATCCACGGCGACGACGGTCTCCCGGATGCTGCCTCCGCCGGCCAACTCCAGCACCCAGGTCTGCCCCAACAGATCCGTTCCAGTTATTTGCGTCACGTCTGATCACGGGGGTCGGTCCGTGCCGGGCCGGAATATGGTGGGGTACGTCCACCTCGGTGATGGGCCCGCGCTGCTCGCTTACCGTCAAGGACGCGGCTTCGCTCAAGAGGGTTCACTATGTGCATAGCCAAATGCGGAACCTCTGAGGCAACACCAGCGACCGACGTAGTGTCCAATCAGCGACAGCACGTGGCAAGCGCAGTCGATTATTTGAGGTTCGGTACCGCTAGACGCCGATACTGCCTACACTCACACCCACCTACCAGGAGGTATCACTTGTTCTACAGGAACGTCGTCGTAGCAATTTTTGCCGCAAGCTTCCTCATGCTGTCGGGCTGCGGAACGGCTACAACGTCCAGCAAATCCAGTTCAGCAGCGAGGCAACCGGCAGCCAGGATCGGAACCCCGGTACGCGATGGGAAGTTTGAGTTCATCGTGACTTCCGTTGACCGGTCGAAGATCGCCGGCGATCCTACGAACGAGTTCATGCAGTCCACCGCGCAAGGCGAGTACGTCAACGTGCACTTGTCGGTAAAGAACATCGGAGATGAGGCGCAGTCATACTTCGCCCAAAATCAGAAGCTCATCGTGAACGGCAAGAAGTTCGATGCCGCATCGGTATTGGGTGTCAAGGGAGATAGCGATTCCCTGAACCCAGGGCTTGGCGTCGACACAGTAGTGTCGTTCGACGTTCCGCCAGGGACAGTCCCAACTTCTATTGAACTGCACGACTCCGCGTTCAGCGGCGGTGCAACAGTACAGCTCTGATTCGCCGAACCCGGTCAGCCCTGCGTCCCATCCTTGGCATGGGGCCTTCTGGCAATCGCCAGTGTTGCTACCCCGTCATTCACATCCAGATCGCACACCGCGGCAACACCCCGGACGGCGTCCCCGTCGCATACATCGGACACTGCGATCCGGGCGCTCACCATGCGGTTGTATGCTCACTCGCAAGACGACGCCCTGCACGTCGCCACGAATGCTTTGCAACATTGAGTGCAATCTCGGCACTCGTTTGATGTCGGACATTCAAGGTCATATACGCAGGTCAGAGTCCTTATCGCCGATGTAGTTCAATGGCAGAACATCAGCTTCCCAAGCTGAATACGCGGGTTCGATTCCCGTCATCGGCTCCAAATTGAGCTGGACTGAAGCGTCGATCTTTAATCGCCGAGGGGTCGTAGGCCCGCGATCGGTCCGCAGTCTCGCGCGGCAGGTGGCGTTTGGGCCGGCCGCAGCCCCGGCCCGCACGGGGCCCGACCTGGTGCACGAGTCATTGACATTGTCATACCCTCACGGTGAGCGTTATTATTTATCATCATGATGGTTTGTTAGGAGATAAGCATCACGTTATTCGAAGCTCCTGATCTCGATGCCCGCGAGCGAGAGGTCATCGCAGAGACCGAGCAACTGCGACAGAGCCTTCGCCACCGGCTTCACGAACCAAGGCGGTGGACGGGCTCACTGCGCCGCGTTCAGTTCGCCCGCGCGGTACAAGGTTCGAACAGCATCGAAGGATATGAGGCCAAGCTCGACGACGCCATAGCTATCGAAATGGGAGAACCAGCGCTCGACGCGAGCGTAGAAACGAGCTTGGCTATCCGAGGCTACCGAGACGCGATGACATACGTCTTGCAACTGGCAGAGGAACCCAACTTCCACTTCGGCGAGCAGCTGATCAAAAGCTTGCACTTTATGATGACGCAGTACGACCTCAAAAATCGCCCCGGGCGGTGGCGTAGTGGGCCGGTATACGTGCAGAAGGGAGAGACCGGTGAAATTGTTTACGAGGGCGTTGAGGTCGAGCAAGTAAACCCGCTAATGCACGAACTGGTGCGCCACCTTGAGCTTGATGAAAGCTGCCCCATTATCATTAAAGCCGCGATGGCGCATCTCAATCTTGTACTTATTCATCCCTTTCGGGACGGCAACGGCAGAATGGCACGTTGCCTCCAAACGTTGGTCCTCGCACGTGATGGAATCTTATCGCCCGTCTTCTCCAGCATCGAAGAGTATCTAGGGCGCAACACCCGCGACTACTACGATGTGTTAGCGCAGGTTGGTGGGGGATCGTGGAAACCATGGAACGATCCACGGCCCTGGGTCCGTTTCGTCCTCACCGCGCACCTGCGTAGCGCGAAAACGATGCTCCGTCGTA
>NZ_JCALCF010000045.1:0-26456 GCF_059812185.1 Mycobacterium sp. NGS67 | reverse complement strand
CCTAGCAATATAAGCGTCTGGTTTGCGTCGATGACAACCGCCGCTGTCGGCAGGGCGATGACTTTGCAAGGGGTTTTAACCTCCTAGTCTCCAAAGCGCTAGCGAACAAGCCCGGCGCAAAGTTTCTTAATTGCAGTGCATTCGCCCTCGCGTTGGATTCGGTGCGGCTGCAGCCGTTGGTGTCTAGCGTTCGCGGGAAAGTTCGATTATCTCGCCCTTGATTGCCCAACGGTCACTCACCGGTTCCGCAGACAGCAAATCCCCGGCCACGCAGAGGTGGTCGCACGGGTCCCACTTGACGCCTTCGCGGTATGGGGTGACCAGCCTGTGTACTGAGCCCAACACTGCCCGGCGTTGATCAAGCAGACGTTCCTCAATCTCAGCGGAATCTGCCGGAAGAACCGTTGCGAGCCGCGCTGCGACCTCCGGCAGGATGGCGGTGTCGATGTGAGCTTGGAATGCGCAGATCACCCCATCAAAGACCCCCTTCAGTAACCCACCCCAGACCGGCTGGCGATTAACCGGCGGCCGAACCTTCACTCTGACGCCAAATGGGGTCCCGGGCGCGGTGGGCGCAAATACCTTGACATCGCCGCGGGCGAGTGCCAGCCACACCTGAGCCAGCTGCTTTTCGCCGGCGAACGCGCCGAGGTCAGTCCAGTCGAATGAGGCAACCGTTCGTTCCTGCCGCCACGAATCGAAGGCGCCCGACCGGGGCGCAAGCGCATAGCGGTAGCAGAACCGGTATCCGTTACCGTTTGGCCCCGGGGGCACCCCGGCGCCGTGTTCGAAGCGAATCCCGTTCGTACCTGAGACTCTGAACGAGTCAATGTAGTAGAGCAACACGTTCTCGACGTCGGCAGTGGAGACTTTGGGACCGAAAAACGTGGCGTGCAGTAACTGCTCTGCAGACGGCTCAAGCTGCCCGCAGCGATTGCGAATCTCATCGCGCAGGTCCTTTTGCCAGATCGGCAGGCGTTCGAACCGAATGTAGTCATCGGCCCAAGCCTGGACCATTGCAGTGTCCGCCGGTCCATGTACTTCGCAGCGGCCGTCGGGCAGTGCGGCGGGCACCGCCTGGTCAGGCGGCTTGATCGAACTGGGCGAATGGGGATCACTGGCCGGATGGCAAGTTCCGCACGGCGCAATCGGGTTCCCCACTTGGTCGATCGCCCACTGGTCGAGCTCGGCCAGATGCTCCGCGCAAACTTTGACGAATGGTCCCGTCCACGCGCCACCGTTGGGGCACTCACCGTTGATATTCCTGCAACCGGCGTGGTGCACCCTCGCTTGGGTCGCGCTGTGGCTGCGGGCGATGTTGATTACGTAGCCGTTGGGATGGGTGGCGAGCCATGCCAGGTAGCCGGCGTCGTCGTCTCGGAACTCACTCACCCACGGCTCAGTGTTAGGCTCGCGCCTCCCTTCTGTAAATTCCGTAGGCTCAGCGCGAGAGTTTAAGGGGGTTGATCCTGATCCCTCGACGACAAATCGCGCATCGACCGAGGCGGCGACCTCAATGTCCTGCGGCACCAGCTCGAGACCTGATTGCTGAACGGCTTGGTGCAGTCCGGCCCGGGCCACCGTATGGCCCTGCCCAGAGCCCGCCTCTGGACGCAGGTTGGCAACCAACATTCCTGCGTCAGCGATCGCGACGGGACTGATTTTGCCAAGGCCAAGGGCATCGGCGTACGACTGGGCACGATCAACAGCGTCCTTGACGGCCCGATCGCGGACCTGCCGAATTAACTCATCACGCCGTTTCACCGTCAATGCCCACTCGATGTGGGTGACGTGGAATCCTTCGGTGGTGGTGACGTGCTCACCGACCCAAGCGGACAACGCGGCGAAGTCGCGGAACTTTGCTTCAACGGCGACGCTGGCGTGATGCACGAGCGGCAACTGTTCGCCGTCCTGATTCCATGGCCGGGTCGACCAGGTGCGCAAGCGCTCGGCGGACCACCAGGTAACCGCGGAGTCATCCCCGTCCATGAGCTCGGTTACTGACGTCTGCACGAGGTCCAGGTCGCGTGTCACCCTCGTGTATACCGGCCCCATCGACGGACCCTCGTAGCTGATCAAGGCGTGAACAGTACCTCGCTCGGGCGGCCGAGACGCCGCGAACGAACCACGAACGGTGATTTCAGCAGACATGCGGTCAGCGTAGCGTCGGCCAATGACGCGGCCAGGTCCCAGATCTCGACCTCCCAGGTACTTCGTTTCAGATCCCGTCGCGCGCACGCCTCACAACAGATCCCTCGGCATCGCCCACAGGCCATAACCTGCGATGCGGGCCGCGTTGCGGGTCGCGCAACGCCGCGAACGAGGCCAGGTAGTTGAACAGCAACGGGAGGCCTCCACCGCAAACCTGTCCGGCAACTCCATGACGAATATGTCGGCGGCGCGAAAATCTGACCCCGGCACGGCCGCCAGGGGGTCAATTTTCAGCCGCCGCCGACACCACCATCTAACCGGGTGTGAGGGCTGGTCGGCTCACCAGGCGCACGTCGAATAGTCAACGCTGCCCAGCCGACTCATGGCTGGCCACCGCAAGTTGCACGCCGCGACGGGTTCAAAGTCTGATGCCATTGACGCCCTGGCAACTGCGCACGCCGCCATCGGCGCACCGGCTTTCGATCGGCACCGCATCGACGAGCGAGTACGTGAACTACGGATCCTGACCGACTACCGACCCCTGGCGATCTGACACGCACGAAGCTCTCGCACTGCTCCGCACACGGGTGGACACCGCGCAGCCAAGCCTTCAGGTGCGCCATGTGCTCTGCGAGATGATTAGCGAACTCGCCCAGGCCAATCAGCGCATCAACGACCTCGATGCGAGCATCAAAGAGCTCGTCAGCCTAGCGCCTAACCTGCTGGCGATCACCGGGATCAGCCAGAAACATCACCCGTTTTTCGAGCTCAGCCAGACTCGCCCGTTACACCGGCTGCGCTCCCATTCCGGTCTACTCCTCCGATCACGAACGTCATCGGCTTTAGGACGCGACCCTGCTCGCCGTCCCCGACGCCATCGCCTGGTGCTGGGCAAAAGGCGGGCACTGGCGCACTCTGATTAGCCCCACCGTCACCGCTACCCGAGACGTCTAACCAGACCCAAGCCGTAGAAAAGCGCAAAACCCGAGCGCCACGGTCGTCCGGCCGGGTCTCGGGCTCACTTCCTGAAGCTCAACGCAACAGGCACCTATAACGATACACCAATCTAAGTCAGCGTCTAAGACAATAGATCTAAGCCCGAAACCGACAACCCTTCGCTTACATCCGCGCGCCGAGCGGCGATCGACTCCGCGCGGTCGCCTGACGAATCCCCATGTTTCACAGGTTGTCCGGGCTAGACCGCGTGTCGTTATCAGGTAACACCCCCTGTCGCTGGCAGAGTTCGCACCATGACCCAAAGGCGCAGCACACACAAGGGCGATCGCGCGCAGATCATGTCGCGGCCCGATCGCGTCGTCTACGAGATCGTCAAACGTGAAGCCGCGCAGCGCGGCATCCCTATGGGCCAGTACGTGGCTGATGTTTTGGCCGCCCATGTCGGCCACCCCGAACTCATTCGTGAACTCGATAAGGAGGTTCTGCCGCTGGCGATGTAGACACACGCCCGCCCCTAAGCGCGGGCAGATGTGACATTTCCATAGCGGTGCAGACCCAAGCCTGAACATGACAAAGGCCCCGCCGTCGCGAGGCCCTGTCTGGGTTTGAACCGAGTTAGCCGCTCGGTTCCGGGTCCGCACCCGTTGCCCCGAAAGGGACGTGTCTTGCTGGACTCGTCTCACGGTAGCGCACACCTGTCTGACGTTCCAGAAATGGCGCGCAATCAGTGCGCAAATCGTGACTTCCTTGGTACCCGATCACCTCGGGTGAGTAGTGCGTGGCCGACGCCATTGGGCGCCGCCATCGCCCCCACACCGCATGCCGTCCGCGCGCTCGCAAACGAACGCCGTCGCGGCTGGGTGGAGCGCGCCGGCGCGTGCGCGCCGCAGGCGCCGATGTGGACCAGCCGCGCCGGCTGGCTCGAGAGCCTGCACCGCTGGGCGCACTCGCCGGCCCTCGCACAGCTGTGCGCCGCCGAGCGGGTGTCGATCACCGCGGCCACCCTGTTGTCGATCGCCGCGGTGATGGCCGAGCACGCCGACCACGCCACCGGCCGCCACGTCGCCCTCACCCGCGCCACCATCGCCTCCCGGGCAGGATGTGACGTGCGCACCGTGACCACCGCCTGGCGGGTCCTACGCGCCTCCCACTGGGCCATCGAGGCCCACCGCGGCCACGGCTCACCGGACACCCCCAGCATCGGGCGGCGACCCTCGGTGTACCACCTGGTGCCCCGCCGCGATCCTCACCCGGCGCCAAGCCCTGCGGGGCATGATTTCCACCTACCGCCATCAGGCGGTCCTAGTCTTTCTTCTCCCGTAGGGAAGAACTCACCAAGCGGGCGCGCAAGCGCGCCCGCCACCCACAGTTCCCAAAACCAATGCACAACTCCGCCAGCACGGCCCCCCCCGGCGCATCACCCCCCGACCGCTCGCCACCCAACGCCTCGCCGCGGCCCTCCTCGCCCGCACCCACGGCCTCGACCGCGCCCACATCGGCACCATCTGCGATGCCCTCACCGCCGCCGGCATCGACCCCACCGTGTGGACCGCACGAGCCATCACCGACGCGCTCAATACCGACATGCGGGCACGCGGATGGACCTGGCCCGACCACATCACCAACCCCGGCGCGTTCCTATCCAGCCGACTACGACGGCTGTCCTGGGCAGCTCCCCAGACACCGACAAAGGCCGGCGGCTGCGCCGCCGACCGCCTCGACCCCACGCCGCCACCCGCGCCGCTCACCGCCGCGTCGCGAGCCCGCATCGCCGCCGCCCAACAACAGATCCGCCACATCCTGGCCACCCGGTCCAAAGCGCACCCCCAGCGGTCCCACCGACCGCGATCAATGTGAGCAGGAGCAGGCGAGCCGATAACCTCGCCGATCGACCCACGGCCGCCGACATCGCCCCGCCCAGCCGAGCAGCTGGTCGCTGATCGTGCGCGAATCGCCGCCCCACTCGCCGGCCACGCCGACACACCGCTGCGCGGCCGCGCAGGCCGCCCTCGGTAGTGCCGGTCATCCCGTTGCGCGTGCCACCGCCGCCGCAGCCGCGCGCGCCGCGCTACTGCGCCGCACCCACAGCGCTGCTGCCAAAGCCGCCGACCTGGCTGCGCGGGTGGCCGCGGCGCGCACCTAACAGCACCAGGGCACACCCAAACGTGCAGTCGCGGCGCGCCGCACCCACAGAACAACTCGCTCAGGTTCCACGCAACGCCCCCGCCAGCCGCCCCTCACGCGGGCCCCCGAACGGCACTTAGGATGCCCCAAATTTTGCCCACCGCCGAACCTCACACCTCTTGCACTAAGGTATCGAATCAGTAACGTTTCGTCCTGGACGTAATTAGTTGTGGGGTTGTGGAGTGGGTGCTGACCCGGTGGCGTTGGAGGCCCGCACGGACTCGGTGCGGGCCTGTCCGCGGTGCGGGCAGCGCTTTGAGGTGCCCGATAAGGGGCCGGGGCGGCGGCCGGTGTGGTGCTCGCCGCGGTGTCGGCGGCTGGCCTCTGCCGAGCGCGTTGCGGCTCGCAATGCCGGTGCCGCGGTGCGCGTGATTGAGGTGCCCCGCGCGCATCGACCCGATCCTGATGCGCGGTTGCCGCTGCCTTCGATGCACACCCTGCACCGACTGTTTCTCAGTTCGGATTATCAGTGCCAACTCCTGCTGGAGGTCCTCGAGCACCGCTACGCCGAGGGTGCGATGGGTGAGCAGCTGGGTGCGGTGGTGCAGCGTTTCGCCGCTGCGGTGCGCCTGCACCAAGCCCTGGCCGAAGACCCCGGCTACCGGCAGGCCCGCGAGCAGGTCCAGCGGCTCGGCGAGCAGTTGCGTCGCGACGTTGAGCGTGGCCAACAGCGCGACCGCGAACTCGCGCGGCTGCGCCAAGAAGTCACCGAAGTCTGGCGGTTGCGGACCCGTCTCGCGGAATTGGAATCCCTACTCGACGCCATCGCCGGCCATCCCGCACACGACACCGAACAGCACCACCAGGTGCCGATGAGCCGCCAACAGCGCCGCGCCGCCCAACGCGCCGCCGGCAAAACCCGCTAACCCCTAACCCGCCGCCCTGCACCCGCAATTCAAACCCCAAGCCTTGTTCTATGACATGACCGGCGGTGGTCAGCAAAGGGGCTTATGCGCGGCGCTTTCAAAGGTCGTCAGCCCGGCTCCAGCGATCCCTTACCGATGATCACAAAGCCCTGCCCGCATGGCTGCTCGCCCCGCTCCAATTCAGTCGCACAGTGGATCGCGGTTCAGTAATTCTGATCGTCGTTGTGTGGGGCGAGTCTTCTTCTGTGGGTCGCCCATTGATGCTGTATTTGGCGGTCGCAGTCATCTTCGATGCGGTGTCGCACGGCGGCAGGAACGGCGTTTCCATACTGGGGATGGTCGTCGAGCCAATCAGAGATTCTCTCCTCCACCATGGCGTGGTAGCGGGCGCGGAACGCTTCGGCATCAGGGTGTTCCCGTTCGGTTGCGTTCTTGTCAGAGACAGTTTCGTCGGCCAGGTCGGAGAGGTTCGGGATTTTCCCGCCCAGCAGGTGGGCCAGCTCCTGCCGGTTCGGCACTTCTCCGGTCCGCAGTGCTTTCTGTATCAGTGGGTGCAGCTGGGAGATATCAGCCATGTTCGTGGGCCTATTTTTAGATTTTTCCCAGCCACCCCGACCACGCGGGAGACAGCACGAAACCACGCCCTTGGGGGTCCTTACACGCGGTCATCTTCTTGTCATCCACCCCGCAGATCACTCCACTGACCGTGATCGAATGAAACGGAGGCAGAGTCTTTATCTGCTGGCCATTTATAACGTCCGACGCGGGTCCTTCGTTCGTTTGCTTAAGCCCCGTGTCCGTGCCGACCCAATTCACCATATTGATTCCCGCGGCTGGGTTTGAGGTGGCTGGAGGAACGCCGGGCAGGTTGTTCCCACTGCATTGCGCTGCTCCAATGGGAAAGTTGCAGGTGATTCCATCGGGAGTAAGGAAGTAGGTTCCCGAGCTCGGGTGCCCTGGTGTGGTGGTGTCGATCCGGTAGTCGGCGATGTTGACCGGTGTGTAGCCGCTGAGGTCGGGGAATTTTGACGGCTCTGCGTGTGCGGTGCATGCAGTGATTGCAGCAGTGAGGACCGCGCCGGCGGCAGCGATAGTGAGTGTTTTAGCGATCATGTTCGTCCTGTAGGCGTCGGCGGCAGTGTGGTCTATCGGTGATTCGGGTTCACTTGGAACTGCTCCACGGTGTAGGGGATGCCGGGGTTGACTGGTGTGGTGTTCCATTGGCTGACCAGGATTCCCATGTTGTCTAGCGTTGCCCCGGGCATGATGTAGCCACCGTAGTTCTGCGGCACTCTGTCTGGCTCACCCCATGATCCGCCTGCGGCGACCAAGGTGCTTGAACCCTTGTCGAAGATTTCGGACGGGAAAGCATTGCCCACGCGTACCTCCGTGTTCCCTGTTCCGCCGTTGAACCCGGACAGCACTGGCCTTCCCTCAACCTCCCGGAAGCTGAGTTCTCCGAAGTTATCGCGACTGACGCGGACGGGCTGTTGTTCAGGATTGCCGAATTCGTGTCCGGTCCAGGGTTGCCAGGCGTCGCGGTTGGTGATGTGGTCGGGGTCGACGCGGTACATGGTGACGCCTTGGTGGCGGTCGAAGCCGTCGGCGGCGATGTAGATTTTGCCGTCGTTGCCTTGGTAGCCGCTGATCTGTGTGGGTGCTTTGGCGGGGTCGCTGATTCGCAGGGGCTCTCCGGGCACACCGGCGGTGGGGTTGGGTATCGACGCCCAGGGTTTGTAGCTGCCGTCGATAGGTTTCCAGCCGCCGGCGGGATTGTTGGTGACCTCGACCAGCCAGGAGCCCCCTTGGGGTGCTAACCCTTCGTTGGTATTGGTGCCTACCACCATCATGTAGGTTCGCCCGTCGCGGGTGGTGATGCTGCCGGCGGGCAGGGCGTTGTTGGCTCCGGCGTTTTTGGCTGCCTGGGGCAGTGGGAACAACACATTGCTACCGTCCGGCCCGGTCAACGGCGCACCGAAGTGGGCGCGCCCGTGGGCGTCGAAGGTGACGGGCACTGCCACGGAGGGAAAGTGTTCTCCGTCGCCCATTTGTCCTCCGCGATAGGAGTCACCCAACACCGCGACGTATTGCCCGCTGGGCAGTCTGATGATTTCTCCGAGATCAGCTGCTCCGATACCGGGGATGTGCGCGCCGGTCCCAGCGACGGGGCCTAGATTGCGTACCTGTCCCGGGGCCAGCCCCGGCGGCAGGGCCAGTTGGGGGCCATTGCTGCCGCTGAGTGCGGCGATGGCGGCGCGGATAGCGGCAGCGGTGTTGGTGTCGGCGGTACCTAGCTCATCGGCCAGGCGCTGCAAAGTCACCGTTTCGGTGGCGGCCTCATTGGCCCGCTGGGACTGCACGGCGTTGATGTCGGAGTCATCTAGGCCCATCAGCTTCGCCAGCTTCTTCGCAGCGGCGTAGTCATAGGTGTCGGTGACGACCCAGTCCTCCGACACCGCGAAATGATCGGCCTCTAAGCCCTGTGCCTTGTTGTTGAGTCCGTCGATCATGGGCTGCATGGTGTTCTTGCCGTTCTCATAGGCATCGGCCAAGGCATGCAAATCAGCCGCGACGGTGCGATCCTGCATCAACTCCCGGTCAGCTCGGGTATCGGCGGCGTTTCTCGAAAGGCCCTCCCAGTCGAAGTCATAGACCGTCTCGTGGACTCGTTCCCCGGATTCGGCCAGCTGATTCGCCGCGGCGCGCAACGGTCCCGCCATGTCAGCTAGGGCGGTTGCGTTGGCCTTGGACACCACGCTTTTTTGCGGGCGACTCAACTCACTGATCCCCCCAGAAATACGGGCACGGGTCTAGCTGGGGGTCAGGTTCATCTCGCCCATCGCGGTCAGCCCGTCACCAACCTGCTGCGACAGCCACGAAGGCCGCAATAATCCCGGCGTAACCAGGTCCGCCAGAGCGAAAGCGTCCGCGGCGTTGCGAAACAACAACGCCATCTGCTCACAGCGCCCACCGGCCACCTTCAACGCCGACACCACCGCATCACGGGCCGCCGACAGCTGCGCGGCGGTAACAAACCCCGCGAGGCCCGCCGCCGCAGCGGCGGGGTCCGGCACCGCCAGCCCGCTCACCAAGGCGCTCTCCGTGCCGATCTTGCCGGCACCGGCACGGACACTATCCGGGGTCACACTGAAGTTCGCCATCACGTCCTCCCGAAAACCCGATCACCCACAAAGGGACATTGTTTGAGCAGGCACCCACCGTAGTAGACACCTACGTCAGCCCACTCACTTGTCCCGCGCCCATCGTTGTCTCACATCTAGAGAATGAAGACGGCTCAGATTCTGTCTCGTCGAAGGAGCGATGTCGTGGCGGCAGAGGACAGTCGTGGTCTGCTGACTTGCGCTCAGATTGATGGTGGTCGTCGGTTGATTACGCGCAGCACTTGCTCGGGGTGGTTGCCCGGCCAAAACGCGTGTAGAGCCCAGGTGGCGCCGGCGGCCGCGAGCCGAGAAAGGTCGGTCTCCGGGCGGGAGACGACCGCGATGTCGAACCCGTCGAGAGTCCCGCGGATGCCCCGAACACTGTCAGCGATGCGTTCGACGGCGCCGGTGTCGGCGCTGAGCGGAAAGATGCCGTCGTAGCGTGCGGCTCGCCGAATAGGTCGGCCCGTAGTGCGCGCGGTGCCAAACCATAGCGGAATTCGCGGTTGCTGAACCGGTCCTGGGGTTGTCCGCACCGCTATTGCGGTGATGGTTCCTTTGTGGTCGACGGTGCGGCCGTCCCATAGTGCGGTCAATGCGGCGGCTCCCTCGTCGAGAATGTCTCCGAGGCGCTTGTGACCGCGCTCACTGAAATTTCCCACTGATGCTCATCGAAATTCCCCACCCGTGTGGCTCCGCCGAGAAGGGCGGGCCTCCTTCCAAGCTGCTGGTGTCTGACGCCAGTTGCTTCACCGAAGGAGGCCCGCTTTCTCATGCTCACATGGGAGGACGATGTGGAAGTACATGCCCTACGCAAGCGTGGTTGGACGATCGCGGCGATCGCCCGCCACACCGGCTTCGACCGCAAGACGGTCCGCAAGTATCTGGCCGGTGACGGCACCCCCGGGGTACGCGCCCGGCCCGGCCCCGATCCATTCGACCCGTTCGTCGACTACGTCATGGCGCGGTTGACTGAGGACCCACACCTGTGGGCCCGGACCCTGTTTGACGAACTCGAAGACCTGGGGTTCGGTCTGTCGTATCAGAGCCTGACCCGCAACATCCGCGTCCGGCGTCTACGGCCGGTCTGTGAGGCGTGCCGGACCGCCACCGAGCGCCCTAACGCAGTGATCCCACACGCACCCGGGGACGAAACCCAATGGGACTGGCTGGAATTGCCAGACCCGCCGGCATCCTGGGGGTGGGGCAAGACGGCGCATCTGCTGGTCGGCTCGCTGGCGCATTCGGGAAAATGGCGCGGCTTCTTGGCGCCCTCGGAGGATCAGCCGCATCTGGTCGCCGGCCTCGACCGCGTCACTCGTGGACTGGGCGGGCTGACCCGGGTGTGGCGGTTCGATCGGATGGCCACGGTGTGTGACCCCGGCAGCGGTCGGATGACCGCGTCCTTCGCCGGGGTCGCCAAACACTACGGCGTTTCGGTGGCGATCTGCCCCGCCCGGCGCGGCAACCGCAAGGGCGTGGTCGAGAAGGTCAACCACACCGCCGCGCAACGCTGGTGGCGCACCCTGGCCGACGACATGACCGTCGAGGCGGCCCAGGCCAACCTGGATCGCTTCGCCGTACTCCGCGGTGACACCCGACGGCGGGCCAGCACCGACGGCCGCTCCTCGGTCGCCGTGGTCGCCAAGTCCGAACTGCTGGCCCCGGTGCCGGCGGTGTATCCAGTGATCGTGGCTGAGGCTCGCACCGCCTCGCGGCAGGCAATGGTGTCCTACCGCGGCAACCGCTACTCGGTGCCCCCAGAACTGGCCGCCGCCCAAGTCGTCGTATCGCATCCCGTCGGCGGCCAGTTCTGCGACATCGCCACCATGAGCGGCATCGTGATCGCCCGCCACCGGATGGCCGCCGATGGACTCGGCGTCATGGTGCGTGACAGCGGGCACGTCATCGCCCTGGACGCCGCGGCGATGGCCACCGCTACCACCGGGCGCCCCCACCGCCGCAAGGAACGCATCCCACCGGGCCCGGCGGCCAAAGCTGCTGCTGCACAACTGCTCGAAGCCAAGGACTCCAATAGCCTTGGCGCCCAATCCCCAATCGAATCAACCGATTCCACCGTCATCGATCTGTCCGTCTATGAGCGGGCCGCCCAGAACAGGACCATCCAATGACCCCCACGCCACGCAATGGCAAGACCACCACTACCAACGAGGAATCACCGTCGGCGGCGGCGAGCCGTTATCAGCAGCTGCGCTCGCATCTGGCCGAGCTCAAACTGGCCGCGGCCGCCGAAGCCCTACCGGCGGTGCTCGACCAGGCCACCGCCGAAGGGCTGTCGCTGACCGTCGCGTTGGAGCGACTGCTGGCCGTGGAAGTCAAGGCCAGCACTGCCCGCCGCCTAGCCGGCCGGCTGCGGTTCGCCTGCCTGCCGACCCCGGCCACCCTGGCCGACTTCGATGTTGATGCTGCCGCCGGGATCGACCGCAAACTCATCGACGAACTGGGCACCTGCCGCTACCTGGAGTCAGCGACCAACATTCTGCTCATCGGGCCGCCGGGCACGGGAAAGACACACTTGTCGGTCGGATTGGCAAGGGCTGCAGCCCATGCCGGCTACCGGACGTACTTCACCACCGCCGCCGACCTAGCCGCCCGCTGCCACCGTGCCGCGATCGAGGGACGCTGGGCCACCACCATGCGCTTCTATGCCGGTCCGACGCTGCTGGTCATTGATGAACTCGGCTATCTTCCGCTGCCCGCTGAAGCCGCCTCGGCGTTGTTTCAGGTTGTCTCTCAACGGTATTTGAAGACCAGCATCGTCATCACTACCAACCGCGGGGTGGGTGCATGGGGCGAGATCCTCGGCGATACCACCGTGGCAGCGGCCATGCTGGACCGCCTGCTGCACCGTTCCGTCGTCATCAACCTCGACGGCGAGTCCTACCGGCTACGTGACCACCAGGCCGCCGCCGAAACGCTGCGCCGGACCACCACCGGCACCCGCCAACAACTACACTGACCGCTGCTCACAGGTGAGGAATTTCGGCGAGCACACCTGGGGACTTTCGATGAGCGCCGTCACTTGTGGTCAGCGTCTTCACCGAAGGCGCTGTATTCACCTCCGACATCCCCACCGGTACCGAGCCCCAGGGTGAGCCGGCCTCGACTGAGGTGGTCGAGGGTGACCGTTTCGCGGGCGAGCTTGGCGATTCTGCGGCGCGGGAGTGGCGTCACCATGGTTCCGATACGGATGCGGCGAGTGACCGTCGCCACCGCGGCCAGCACCACCCACGGGTCGGCAATGTCCCACTCGCCCGGAATGGGACTCAATACGTGGTCCCAGACAAACAGTCCGCCCCAGCCGGCCTCTTCTGCTGTACCGGCGATGTCGGTTATCGCATGCGGATCTGCCAACGGGCCAAATAGTGGGACATAGATCGCATGTCGCATTCACAAACGGTAGAGGGCGGCACCGTCAAGCCTCTGCGTGTCTCACATCTAGAGAGTTGTTTCTGGCGTTTTTTGGAGAGGCAATCCCCAGGGCGGCGGGGGGTGCGTAGTAGAGGACGAATCTCCCCGCCGCTCCGGAGAGGTGGTTAGCCGCGTTCGGTGACCGTGGTGTTGGGGTGACGTGCGGCAGTGGATGCCTTCACGAACTTGCCGGTGACTGCGCTGCGGTGGTGCGTTCCACTGCTGTGGTTGGCGCCCCGTTCGGTGACTGTGGTGCGCGGGTTGCGCGCCGCGGTTGACGCCTTCACGAACTTGCCGGTGACTGCGCTGCGGTGATGCCCCTTGGACATTGGCGGTATTCCTTTCTCATGCGTCCGACCCTGAGTGGAGTCGAACACTTTGGTAACTAGCTTTCTACTTTAGTGTATCACGTGGTGTCTACTATCGTGTAAATCCGTCTACAATGGTGCTATGACCACCGACAACGATTCCCTAGGCCCCACCCTGCGCGAGCTTCGCGAGTTCTCGGGAAAGACGTTGAAAGCTGTTGCCGAGCCGTCCGGAATCAGTACCGCTTACCTACAGAAACTTGAGCGTGGTGAGGTCAAGAGCCCATCGCCGAAGGTGTTGCATGGTCTCGCTGAAACGTTGGGCGCGGACTACCTCGAACTGATGCGCCGCACGGGATATGTCGTGCCAGGTGGAACGGCGCAAGGCAAAACGCTGGCTCACGCTCTGAGTTCAGAGGGCCTCACTGAGCAGGAGGCCGAGGCCCTCACCACCTATCTCCAGCTGTTACGACAGAAGCAACGGCAGCGAAATGCTTGAGGATCTCGACAGCGCACAGGACATCGAGGAACGCACTCACGCGCTACTGAAGGCCGCTGATGCATATGGCCGGTACCCCACGCCGGTAGATGACATCATCGCGGCGCGCGGCCTCCTGGAGTCTGACGAATTCACTCTGGATGAAGGAGTGCTTGCCGCGATGCCCAAACAGGTGCGCAACCTTGTCCGTCGCGGGTTTCGTGGTCTACGTGGCGCGTTAGATCGGCGTGAGCGCACCGTCCACATCAGTGAGCTGGTCACCCATGAGGGACGCAAGAACTTCGTCAAACTCCACGAAGTGACCCACGACCTGCTGCCCTGGCAGCAGCAGCTCGTCCACACCGACAACGAAGAGACACTGAGTCCGTCGACAAACCGACTGTTCGAGCAGGAGGCCAATCAGGGTGCCGCTGAGCTGCTGTTTCAGCGACACGGATTCACTCATGACGCGAGAAGTTTGGACACCGGTGTAGCGAGCGTGGCCCACCTTGCCCAACGCTACGGATCGTCTCTTCAAGCAGCTTTTCGCCGCTACGCCGAAACGCACCAGGACGCCGTCCAAGTTCTGTGCCTGAGCAAGATGCCCAACAGCGATGGCAGCTACGACCGGCGTGAAACACCTCGCTCCCCGAAATGGGTAGAGCGCTTCGGGAACACGCGATACCCGCGACGTCTGCACCCCTCAGCGCACCCCTTCCTCGCGGCCATCGACCACGGGCTCAATGAGGTCCCCATGCTGGACAGCGCCAGCGCCCGGGTGAACGTGCGTGTGGAAACGTTGAACACTGGATACGCGGAGATCATGATGTTTTGGGTCAAGACCGAGCGACGCCGTCTTCTGCGTCCTATCCGTGTCCGCCTGACCGGTGAATGAGCCACAGTTGCTATAAACGTAATGACGCATATACGTCATTACGTTTATAGCCCGGTCTCCCGCTGATCCCTCAGCTTGGCGGGGCGTGCCGGCGGTCCGGTCCGGTCAGCTCTGGGCCGTGCCTAGTCTGGCCGCGGCGAAGGACGTAGTAAGGGGCGAGCATCAGGCCCCAGGTCAGACGACATCGAAGCCCAAGCGCTCCACGACGCATAAACGTAATTACGTTATGACGTAAATACGTTCAGCCCTCATGGCACACCGGCGGTCGGCCGCTGCGTCAGCACGGTATGTACCTTGCTCCGTCCCGCAACCCAATCCCGCAGGTCGCGGCTAATCGAGTTCAGCAGCGGTAGGAGAACCCGGTCGTGCTGGGCCAAGACATCGACATAGAGCAGCGAGTCCATGTGTGACACCCGGTTTCGCAGTCTTCGCAAATCGCGAACCTTATTGCCGGTGCCGTACCCGCGCGGATCACGCTGTACATGTGGAAATCCCCCCTGTAAACAGTTGCGCCACAGGTCTCGCCGGGCTTGAAGGTTCACCTGGTTCTGCACCGGGTGACCGTTCGGGTCCAACCACGCCGCATTAAACTTCTCCGGCAGCAGGTTCGCCCAGGTGCCGAACATGACGTGAGCAACCAGATCGTCGTGAGTGATCGCACCGCCGTGACGGGGATGGTTGGCCGGCCGAGCCCGGCGGGACTGGTCAGCCGCCTTGTAGAGATTATGGCGAGTCGTGCTGAACACGTTCGGTCCCGACAGGTATGGAATGCCGGCAACATGATCGATCCATTCAGGCACACCCACATGCTGTTGCGACCACGCACACAGCTGCGTGTCGATGGCATGCCGCACAGCTACCTCGGCGATTCCCAACGGGTCCTGCAAAGCCGCGGCGACCTCGATATTCCACTCGTACAGCGCCAACGCATCGGCGTCTTGACCGCCTGATAGGGACCGATAATGCGCCAGCCGCGAGGGATGCAGGCTCTTGAAGATCATCGCCGCAGGATTCACCGACACAATTGGTCACTGTGCCAGACAAACAAGGAAGCCCCCCTCAGAGAGGGAGGCTTCTTCACGAACAGCCGGACGAACCGACCGCATCTGCAGACCACGATACACAATAGTGGAACACCTGTAAATCACAGTACACAATAGTGGAACACCAGCGAAGCACTTAATTCCAGTGCTCCGCCGTGACGTTAGACGTAACAACGTACAAACGTAATTACGTCTTTACGTTATTAGCTAGCCACTGATCGGCCAAATCGGTGAGAATCTTGCTCATGCTGGTGTCGCCATCGAGGGCGGCTTGCTTGAGGCCGCGCACAGTGGAACGGGGTAGGTAGACAGTGGCCCGCTGCATGTCATCTGCTGGGGATCGGAACGCTTCGGCGGCCCGCTTGGCAGGCTCAGTACGCACACGGGCGGCCATCTTCGACGTCAGATCAGACATGGGCCATCGCCTCCAGGAGTTCGGTCAGTACATCGTCGTAGCCGTGCAGACGAGTTGGTGTTGCGCCGTAGGCGCGGCGCACGTCCTCACGCCGCAGGATCGGGGTCCCGATGACGGGCACGCCCTCCGCCTCCAGGAGCGCACGAACTTCATCGGCAAGACGGGTGCGTAGATCCACGCTCGTCAGCAGAACGGCGGTCGGACGGTGAGCAGTGATCTCCAGAGTCGGCCAGACTCGTCGCACGTCCAGTGGGGACGCCCCAGTCGGCACGACAACCAGATCCGCAACGTCAATGGCTTCCTGAATCACCTGCGCTGTCCCAGGCGGGGTGTCGATGATCGTCAAATCCCGATCGCGTTCCGCCGTCAGTGGCCGACTGGCCGGCACTACCGGAAACGGCATCGGACCGTCGGCGCGGGCATCGGCAGCCCATTCCAACGCCGAGCCTTGCGGATCGGCGTCGACGAGCACCACGTCCAGACCGCGCGAGACGCCGGCTGCCGCGAGATACATCGCGCTGGTGGTCTTGGCGACACCACCCTTGGTGTGGACCAACGAAAGAATCGGCATACACGAAACCTTACGTCCTGACGTAACAACGCAACTAAGCTAGAACGTAACAACACAATGACGGAATTACGTCTTTACGTTGAACGGCTACGGTGAGTGGCTTACGGGTTCCGATGTATGTTCCCAATCCGCTAGCCCCGGCGGCCATGGCGGCCGCCAAGAACACGACGGTGCTGCGCACCGTCAGCAGCGGCGGCGGTTCCTTCTGCGGTGCCACAGTTGCCCCTATCGCTCGTAGAAACATGCCCCTTCACCCCTTTAGGGACGGCAGACCACGTTCTACAAGGGCACCGCTCAGAAGCCTGGCGGCTAGGACATTGATCGCCATAAGATCGCAGGTCAGACGAATCTGGACGTTGGACAGAAGGCGCAGCACCCCTTCCTCGCCCGCAGATTGTGGTGGAACGTGAGGGTGGTGGCTGTCAAGGCCAAGCCGCTACGCGGTCGACCCCGGTCGAGCCTTGACAGCCACCACCCTCACGCACGAACGCGGCCCCTATGGGGAAGGGTGAAATCAAGAAATCAGTCGCCATAGCTCCCATTGCCGCGCGTGCGGTGTTCATCATCAGCGAAGCGAACGCCACCCAGCGTGGAGGGGGCGGCGGTACAGGTGCGGCACGGCGCGCCGACTAGAGATCCTCGCGGTGAGGTGATCTCCGGGTTCACGGTGTCGAGTCGTCACGGCAGAACTCCTTCTTTCTTGGCTCCCTGGAAAATCCAAGGGGAAACTTCGGGGCATGCTTAATTATCATTCACTCCAAAATTTCGCAAAAGTCATCAAAATAATAAATGATTACCGCTCGTAACATAGAAATAGAGCATTTGTTTACGTATCAGAGTTGAAACCTCCTACACCACAACACCTTTCAGGACACAGTTTTCCGTTAGCGACACATTTACTATTACCTCGATTGGTGCATTTATCGCCTGTCTAGGGACTGTAACCACACATCGGTAAAATGCGCCAACACTACAGCCGTATTCAACATAAATCCCCGTCAATGGGGACGGGTCCGGCAAGGGGTACGGGGCGTTCGACCCCCGTACCGGCGCAGTGAAGGCCCTACTCTTCGTGAGACAGTCTGTTACTTTGGGATTGCCGAACTTTCTGATTTAGAGGTGAAACGTGCCTGGTCACGATCGCGACCCTCTGCCGGGGCAGTGGGTGCCCTACGGCCAGCTCGAGCGCAAGGAAACGCGCTTGCGGCCTGATCAATACAACCGCCTGAGCAGCATCAGTCGCAGTCTCAATCGGGCCCGGGCCGGCAAGGGTGAACGGATCACCGAAAACACCCTGATCCGAGTCGCTATCGACCTGCTACTTCAACGCGAAACAGAGCTAGCCGGCAACACAGAAACGGAGCTTCGCAAATCAGTCGGACTGTCAGCTCCTCAGTAACTTACAGACTCTGTTACTCTGCGTTGATGAACGATCAGTTCGTGCTTGCCGCGGCGGCTGACGTCCGCGCATTCAACAACGCGACATCGGTGACGCGGCTGGCCAGTCGCGCTATGGATCCTGATGAGGCTTACCGCGTTCTGGATGCGGCAGAGGTACTGACGCATCTCATGGCGCGGGCCTTCATCAGGGTTGGTCTTGCTGTAGGGCAATCGCTGAGCCTTGCCTGCGGTGACGACCTCGCTGATGTCGGTATGGCCGACCTCACCGCGGCCGCGGTTCACCTAGCTGAGGCCGCCCAGCTTGTTTCAGCCGTGGCCGACAAGATCGCCCCTCTGGTCGATCGAGATTCTGAGAGTGCTGGCCGCCGCTGGCGCACGATATGTACCGCCGTGCGGAACTGGGCCGCAAGGTCCCTCCACCACGTCGCGTAATTAATCACAAAAACATCACGGCCGCCGCGGCGTGTCGGGTACCAGGTACAACCTTATTCCCGCAAGGATCGCAGACATGGCACAGCCGCATAAAGGTGATCGCGAACAGATCAAAGTACGCGCTGCGGCGGTCGTCTACGCCCGCCTACGTGAAATGGCCGCCGAGCGCGGCACCAGTGTTAGTCAACTTTCCGCAGATCTGCTCGCGATCGCGGTGGGTCACCCAGAAGCCGTTCGTGAGTTCGACAGGGAGGTTTTGCCACTGGCGATGTAAGCACCGGCGACCTGACACAAAGTCAGGTAGATGGCCAACAATTCCATAGCGGTGTGGACGACTCGCTGAGATGACGAAGGCCCCGCGTAAGCGGGGCCCTGTCGGAAGGGTTTGAGCCGAGTTAGCAGCTCGGTTCCGGGTCCGCACCCGTTGCCCCTGAAAGGGACGTGTCTTGCGCGACTCGTCTCACGGTAGCGCATACCTGTATCAGGTTCCAGAGGGCGCGCGCCGTGATCTCTTCGATAGTTATCATCGGACGCCGTTAACGGCGTCGTCGCGGCCGCTGGCTGCGGCCCCTGCGACGTATCGCGGGTGCAGTACGACGCGACGCCGCCGCGGCGTCATCCGCACCACTGGTGTTGCCGAAGTGTTGGCGATGCGCCGCGGCCGGCGCCTGGCCGGCCGGGAACTGCCGCCCCCGAGCACGTTCGTCGCCCTCAACCTCGACGACCAGGCCTACGCCGGGGTCCCATGCTGGAGCGCCGGCCCCACCGGATGGGCGCACATCACGGTGGCGGTGGCCTACGACCTGCACTACCACCGGGTGCGGCCGCTGATGTGCAACGGCGGCATCGCCAAACCCACCCTGATCGTGATCGCCGCGGCCATGGCCCGCTACGCCGATCGGAGCACCGGACGGGGCTGTCGGCCCACCAACGCCCAACTCGAACGCGACACCGGCTTCGATGAACGCACCATCCAGCGCGCCCACGAATGCCTGCGCCTGCTCGGGGTGGCCACCGAGATCCTGCGCGGCCGACAGCGCACCTACATCGAACGCATGGCGTCCTGGCGGATGGGCGATCGCCACCGCGGCTGGGCCTCGGTGTGGGCACTGCACGACAACGCCCACACCACCCGACTTGTCCACAGCTTGTCACCCCACCTGGAACGGTCCCCAGTAACCACTGCATCCCCCGGTTTGGGCAAGCTGGTTACTACCCACGCGGGCGCTCACCGCGCCCGGCACAGCGGCGCTACGCGCCGCCGAGCACCAGATAAGGCCGGCCGGCGCCTGGCCGTGCGGTGGCGCGCCGATCCACACGCCCCCCCGTGGGCCCGCAAGTTCAGCACCAGCAGCTGGGCGGCGATGCTGGCCGCGCCGGCGGCCGCCGGCTGGACACCGCGCGACCTCAACGCACTGGTGTCAGACTGGCTCGGCACCCGGCATCGCATCCAGGATGCTCCACCGCGACCGATCGCCCTGCTGGGCACCCTGCTGGCCTGGCACAGCGCCCACAACACCCTGGCCGACCGGCCCGCCGCCCTCGACGAGGCGCGCGACGCCCACGAATGCACCGCCCGAGCGGCCCGCCAGACCGCCCGCGAGGCCGAACACCACGCCCACTGCAAGGGCCGCGCTGCGGGCCGAGCTGCGGCCACTGGGCCCGGCCGTGCGGCGGTCTTCGCTGAGCTCGCCTACGCGCGCCGCCGTGCCGCCACCCGACGCACCGCAACCGTGGCCGCCGAACACGCACGCGTGAGCGCGATGATCGAGAATGCTCGCCGCGATGACCAGCGCACCCCTGACATGTCTCGCTGGGACTTGTGGCGCTAACCGCACCCATGGGAACCGTTGCTCGCTCTTTCCCCTGACCCGCCGCAACACTGTGGGCCTTGTGCGGAATGCGCCTCGTCGAGAGCGGGGCGAACCCGGCGCGCGCGTCGGATCGTTGTTGGCGACGGCGTGCGCCGATCGGCCCAGCTAGGAGCCCTTTCTTTTAGTACGCTAGTGCCAGACAGTGGGGGATGTCGCACCAGATGGGTGTGGCACAGGCGGTAAAGGGGACGGCGGATGGCTGCGGCAGCAACCTCATACTCGACACCGGGGGAGGGGTATGTGCCCCGCTGCACCGCAGACCCGGAGCGCTGGACCACTACCCAGCCCGACACCCAAGCCGTCGCGCTGTGTGTGGCCTGCCCGCGCCGGGGGTGGTGCGCCCAGCAGGCCTATCAGGCCACCAACGTGCAGGGGCTGTGGGCCGGGGTGGTGATTCCCGAGTCCGGGCAGCGCGCCCGGGACTTCGCGTTGCGCCGTCTGCGGGTGGTGGCCGAACGTGGTGGCTATCAGGTTGCCCCGCGCCGGCGGGGCCGCCCCCGCGGTTCCCGGAACTGATCTTTTTGTGGTAGTTGCGTTTTAAGCGCACCTACGCCGAGAGCGGTTGCCGCGGAGCGAGGAAAAGGTCAGATGCGGGTCATTCCGTCGTGGTCATGGGAGCAGAAATCACAGGGCTCGCCGTGTTCGCTGCCGTAGTTGACGTAGCGTGCAACTTTGCTGATTACCGTGGCGGCGGTGTCGGCATCAAGTGCGGGTAGCGGCGTTGCGGGATCATTGAGTGCGGCGATGCTGCGCACTAGGGCGGCAGGGTGGTGGGGGTCGTCGGTGATGTCGACGACGGGCTTCGCGTCAACAAAGAGGGTGTACATGTCGTGTTCGGGAAATCCGAAGTTCAGTCTCAGCACCCACCACTGACCTGACTGTCTGGCGACGTAGGGGAAGAATTTGTAGCCGGTGCGCGTCCAATGTGGTTGCGCGGCTACGTCAATCGCGAGGGGGGGCTTAGCGGATTGTCCAGCACTAGACATGTCTTGATTTTAGTCCTGACGTGGACGTGGCTACCTGCGGTGGCAGGTGTTGCGACGGGCGCGAAGGTGGGCTCTGGTGCCTGGTTCAGGGTTGCGGGTTGGATGCGTCGGAGGCTGGCAGTGTTGTCGTTGACCCGGTGAGGTGGTGGAGTTCGGCGTGCAGGTTGGTATGGGCTTGCGCTGTCCAGCGCGCGTGCGCGGCGGGAGTGCGATACAAAGCGGGCGCTTGAAGGAAGGCGTGCAGAATTTTTGAGCGTCCTTCCCGGAACGCGTCGTCGCTGAGGTGGGCGTATTCAGCGCGGATAGCGTTGGTGTAGTGGGTATAGAGGTCTGGTGGTGCGGCCAGGATTGCGAGATCGGCATCGCATAGCGTTTCGCCGTTGTGATCACCAGGAGCGGGATCGTGGTGGGCGGTCAACCGGATCAAGCGGGCCACCTCGCTGATCAGTGCCGGCGGTAACCGCAGCGCGATCAGGTCTTCTTGTGCGCGCTGGGCGCTTTCGTGTTCGTCGTCGGGTTGGCCGCGGTAGACGATGTCGTGATACCAGGCGGCAAGACGCACAGCATCAGGATCCGTTGCGTGTGCGGCGAGTTCGTCGATGCGGCACAACACATCGCGCAGGTGGGTGATGTTGTGATAGCGCCGGTGAGGTTCGTCCCAGGCGATAAGTACGGCTCGGCCAATATCGCCGGCGTGTTGGTAAGCGCCATTACAGCCGGCAACAAGGGTTAGCCACTGACCTATCAGGTCAGCGGTTTGTCCGGAGTCGCCAGCCACTTACCCAGCTGCCCCTTCTCGCAGACACTGCTTTATGGACAAAGCATTTAAGTCGAAGTCGTTGTAATGCAACATTTTACGGCGTCCGCCCTAAGTCAATTCAGAGACATTCACAGAGGCGGCTTGAGCTCCTCGATACTGTCAGGTTGAAGCGGCAGATTAGGATTGTCCTGGGCAGCGCAACGTGTCGTCCGTTTGGGTTAAGCAAGTTTTGTCCGGTCCGTCCGACTTGGTTTGCCATCAGAATTGCGGCATGCCCGGCTCTGGAAATGGCCGCATAATTCCTCCCCCACCTCCTCCCCGCGCTCCTCCACCCCCGCCTCCTCCGAGGGCTCCGCCTGCCCCGGCGTTGGGGCCGACACCGCCTGCTCGTGAGCTGCCGGTGCCACCTTCGGGTCCCGTTGGTCCGCCACGGCCGCTGGCGGCTCAGGGCGGGGTTCGGCGGCGGGAGCTCCTTCGATGGGTGCGGAAGGGCGCACCGGCGGTAGTGGGGGTGGGCGCTGGGGATCAATCCCTAGGGAGTCGTTCACGCTGGCTCTGCTGCGGGTGGAGCTGTCGATGATGGCGTTGTAGAGATCGTTGCCGGCGAGGCCTTTTGCTTGATTCTTGGCGATGATCTGCTCATAGGTCATGTTGGGATCAGAGGCGGCTAGCTCAGCGGCGCGTGTGCGGTTACTCATAAGGTCGCGAACCCACGTCCGCAGCGAATTGCGTTGATCGAACATGATTTTCGCGCGCTGTTCAGGGTTGAGGCCTAGTTGGGTGAGCCGTTCGTTGAGTTGTCGCATGTTCAGTTCACCCTGGGTGTAGACGGCGCGTGCCTCCTCGTTTGACAGTGATCCCGGCGGGTATTCGGGCAAACCCAAATCGGCGGCGGGGTTTGGCGTGGGCTGGGCGGGGTCTTGTTTCCAGTGCCGATCGACGGTTTGAATGCGCGCTCGTCGAGGATGGGAGTGTGGACCGCCGGGCGGCCCGAAGTTGGCTGCGTTGCCGATCGCCGATTGTGCGTCACGAATCTGTTGTGCCACTTGGTTTTCGGCAGACCACCACCTGTCTGATGATTCTTTGAGCTCAGCGGCGGCCGCGGCGACAACTTTGCTGTTCGCGTCGGCGGATTCCTGGCTGGTACCCGCGGGCGCAGTGTAGGTAATCGAGAGATCCTCGTGGACCGTCACGCCCGGTGAAGCCTCGGCGTTGGCGATGATCTGTTGGGCGTTGCTCAGCGGCGGCATCAATGTCGAGGTGACCGTGTTGCGGATCTGTGCGGTGGCGCGCTCGACGCAGGTACGCAAATTGGCGACTGTTCGGTAATCCTGACGTGCGCGGGTTTGGGTGGCCTCGGCGGTCTGTCCTTCCCAGGACGAGCCGCCCGGGCGCTCGGTGTATTTTTTGTATGTTTCGGCTTGCTGTTCAAGTGTGTCGACGGTCCGGAGCCAGTCGTCGAGCAGATCCAGCACCCGGTGGGGGTTGGTGCCAAGGATCTGCGACTTGGTCGGCGTCAACCTTTCGGCTTCCTACATCAAGGTCGAGGTCTGTGGTGGCGATGGGGCACTGTTGGCCGCCCCCGGCAGTTGCTCATCGGAGGACAAAAATCCTTGGCGGGCATCCTCGACCATCTGAGCGACCATAGTGAACTGATCGGCCACCGCCCGTCTCACCGCTGGCAACGTGATAGCAGACACCTCTTGAGCAGCTGCGAGCGAGGGCGCCATGTTCTGAGTCTCATGAAGGGGCTGCCCGGGAATGTCCTGCTTAACCCGCTGCGCCAAATCGCAAAGCTGCGGCAACAATCGCCCTAACGCATCGAGATCTGCGCGGAGCTGATCCCTCACTTCCCCTCCACCAGGTACGCTGTCGCCGCCACTTTTTAAAGTGGAAGCGGGGTTGATCCTACCTAGGCAAGAGACGGCAAGAACCCGACTTGAGCAGCTTTGGATCTCCAAGGGCCCCCGCATTTGTTTGCTGAATGTGGACCCCTATTTCAAGGGCCAGAGTATTTCAGCGACGATCATTAGATCTTTTCTAAAGATGTCGCGCGACGAACTGGGGCAGAGCAGATCACTGTGATGACTGCTGTAGGACTTGGCTGCCGTATCGGCTAGTTACTGCTGTGACCTGTTGGTGGCTGCGCAGGTAGTCGGCTAGTTCTTGGTTGATGTAGCCGGCGATATCGATGAGGTTGTCGAGGTTGTGGGAGTGGTTGAGGGTGAAGATGTGTTCGTGGTGGGCAACTCGGTTGCGGAGTAGTTCGAATGTGCGCAGGTTGTTCCGCAGGGGGCCTGGCGAGTTTCGGCCGTCGGGTCCGTAGTTCGGAAATGCTTTGTAAACGAATGGCCGCCAAAGTTTTTGGAAGTAGTCGTAGACGTTCGAGTGGCGGCGGGGGATGCCTTCTCCGACGAGGGAGACCCAGAACCCGAGGCTGAGATTGCTGACGACATCGCCCCCTGTGGGTTCCACAGTGCGGGGCTGGCCAGGAAGGTTGTGCTTGCGGTCAAAGGTCTCGAGCGACTTTTTGATCTTGTCGCGTTCTTTCTCAGTCAGGTGGATTCGTGGGTGGTCGGCGAGGGCCTCGGCGTGCCAGCCCTGTTCGCGCGTGACGCCGAGATGGGAGCAGAGCTGGACATCGATGGCGTTTCGGATGGCGACTTCGACGAGCGCGATTGATGGCCAGTAGGCCGCGGAGAGGTCGCAGTTCCACATGTAGAGCCGCGCGGCGCGTGCTGTGTCGCCGCGGGCGGCCGCTCGATACCGCTGGTAGCGGGCGGGGGAGATTAGATCTTCGAGCGGGAGTTCGTGGGCGTCCATCGTTCAGGCCCTAGAAAGCGTTTTGCCCTGAGGGGCCAGACACACCATTGCTGGTGCCGGGAATGCCTCAGGGCTTACGTCGTCCACTGTACACCCGACACGGGGGTTTGGTGATGTGACGGCTGCCATTCGTTGCTCCCTCAGACGGCGGGAAGCACCGCTCGACCAGCGGGAAGTAGGTGTTGGGGCGGTCATGCACTGGCGATCTTCGGGACCACGCGGAGCCGGCGCTTCTCGATGCGGCCGAACGGCGGCACCAACGTGTAGTTGTAGACCTCGGTTGTCTGGATCTTCTCTAGTGGAGTGGGCTTGTAGCTGATGGAGAGGTTCAGCAGACCGGCCTCGCGCAGTTCCCGCAGGCCACGCTGTGCGCTGGATTCGCTGATCCCGTACCACTCGGGAACCCGCTCACCGGGCAGGATGAAGCCCGGCCCGAGGGTGGAGCTGATCAGCAACATCGCCTTCGCGGCCAGCGTCAACGTCCGGTACCAGGCCTGCTCGTCGGTCCAGTACTCGAATGGGAGCTGAAAGTAGCGATTGGCGACGTCGCGCCCAGACGGTGCGGTGTAGTCCTCGCGGCTGCCGTCCTCCCGCAGGGAGGTGAAGACCGCCCTGCGACCAGTCTTGCCGCGGGTGATCAGGCCGTACTTTTGGTCGAGTCGCCGCCAGGTGCGCGAGACGACGGCGGCACCGTGGTCTTGGTCGGTTTCGACACCCAGCATGCGGGCCCAGACCCGGGAGAGAAGGGGCCGGCTGGTCCAGGGTTCCGCCGAGACCAGGGCGCGGTGCAGCAGGAACAGGTCCAGTGCGCGGTCATCCTGCGCGCGAACCATCTTGTGGAGCGGTCCGGGGACGGGATGCTTTTGATCACCCCCTTGGACGAAGCTGTTCCGGATGTTGACCCGCTGAGAGGTGCGGGCGGAGGCCTTCAACAGCGCCTCAATGGCGGCCTGCTGGCCGGGGATCGGTGCGTGATTCATGGACTCATCATGCCAGGTCACCGCGAGTCAAACTCCGGCAGCGACCCTGATACTTGCCGCGACAGAAGGAGCTATAAAACAACATCTAATCGCCCTCTGAGTACCTGTCGAAGTACCCGTCGAATCACCGGAGCCACTTGCGGATGCCCTTGCCCTTCATCATCACGGCCAGGGGTCCTTGATGGTGGGGCCGCGGGGTGATAGCCCACTTCCGTGTTTCGGGGTCAGTTCTGGTCGAAGAAGCGTGCCGCCTGGTCGCGAATGCGTGCGAGCCGCTTCGATACGGCGCTGTGGCTGCTGTAACCGAGGATCTTGCCGACGTCGGTAAGGGAGGTGACTCCACTGCGCAGGACGACCACCACTTCGCGATCGCCGGGGTTGAGCAGGGTCAGGAAGTCGCTGCAGGCGAGCTGGCCGATGACTTCGGTCTCAGGACCGTGAACCGGAGTGGTGTCATCGAGTTCGACGAAGGTGACGGTGACCTTCGAGCGCTTGTGGTTGAGCGTGCGATCGAAATCCTCCTTGGCCTGTGACCACCGGTCGGAGAAGTCGTCGTGGACCCGGTGGGAGCGCACGGCGTCGAGAATGTCGCGCAGCCGGCCGGACTTGTCGGCGGCGTCGAGGGTGCGCTCGACGAACTCGGCGGCTTCCTGTTCCCCGGCCCACAGGTCAGAACCCACCCTGGGGCCGGCGGCGGTGACGCCGTCGAGGATCTCGCCGTTGCTCAGCCGTACCGGGC
>NZ_JCALCF010000044.1:0-27274 GCF_059812185.1 Mycobacterium sp. NGS67 | reverse complement strand
ACTAGGCCCGCGAAACCGTCACCGGCAGCCCGCCCTTGACCATCACCGAAAAGGTGAACTGCGGCTCGGGCTGCCAACCGTCCGGCACGCTGAGCCGATAGCGCTGGAACAGGATGGTCAGGAAGAACTGCGCCGCCATGTAGGCCATCGTGGTGCCCAGGCAGAAGTGCTGTCCCGAGCTGAACGGCATGAACGCCAGCCGTGGCCGCGCCCGCACCTGGTCGGGGTCGGTGAACCGGGTGGGGTCGAACCGATCCGGGTCCGGCCACCATCTCGGGTCGCGGTGCACCACCGACATCGAGGCACCGACCAGCGTGTACTTGGGCAGCCGATAGCCGCCCAGCTCGTTGTCGGTCATGCAGAACCGCGGGAAGAACGGGTGTCCCTGCATCCGCTGGCCCTCGTCGAAGCAGGCCCTGGTCCAGCCCAGCCGGGACACGTCGTCGAAGGTGGGCAGCGCCCCGCCCAGCACATCGATCTCCTCATACAGCCCGGCCAGCTGGTCGGGGTTCGTCAGCAGCAACGCCACCGTCCAGCTCAGTGCCGCGCCGGTGGGGTCATACGCGCCACCGAGCAGTCCGACGATCTCGGCGGCCAGGTCGGGCCGGGAGATGGGTGAGCCGTCCTCGTAGCGGGCTTCCAGCAGCGTGTCCAGGAAGTCCGGGGTCTCCAGCGGGTTTTTCTTGCGGTCCTTGATCAGGCGTCCGACCAGGCGATAGATCCGGGCCAGCGCCGGCAGCAGGCTGGATCGTCCTTTGTGCGGCAGCAGATTGGGGAACGGCACCATCAGCGTGGTCATCCCGAGCAGGCCGGTGATGGCCCGCATGTCGGCGTCGAGACGGCGCAGTTCCCGTTCCCCGATCGAGGCCGAGAACAACGTCTTCAGATACACCTTCAACGTCAACAGCGATATCTCGTACTGCAGGTCCACCGGCGCTCCGGTGCCCGCGAAGGATCCCCAGCGGGCGAGCCGTTCGTCGAACTCGCTCGAGAAGATGTCGGCCATAGTGGTCAGGTGCCGACGGGTGAACATCGGCATCAGCATCTTGCGGCGTTCCCGCAGCTTGGGCCCTTCCAGCATGATGCTGTTCGCGCCGATCACCTTCAGCAACGGACCGAGCAGGTCGTAGCGGCTGTAGCGGCCCTCGGAGTCGTCCATGAACTCGCACAACAGGTCCGGGTGGGTCACCGCGACCATGTCCAGCAACGGCATCGGGATGCGGAACATGTCGCCGTAGCCTGCCGCACCGCGACTGATCAGCTCGAAGGGATCCTTGCGCAGCTCGAAGAAGGAGCCGAACACCGGCAAGCCCTTGGGACCGGGCGGCAACGGCGCCGGACGGCCGGAACCGCGCGCGGCGCTGAGCAGCGTAGGCACCGACAGCCGGGTGGGCCACAGCGGGTCCTCGCGCGTCCGCGGTGCGACGACGGGGGCTATCACGGGCGGGAGGCCGGTTGGCTCGTCGCTTTCCTGCTCGTAGGGCCGGTACAGCGGCTCTTCCGCAGCGGTCAACGTGTCACAACCTTTCGTTAGGCACGCCTAAGTTACCGCGGCGGCCAGGTCGGCGGCGAACCGCGTTGCCTGCCGCGCGGTGATGCTCGCCGAGGTGATCCGGATGCCGCACCGGGGACGGTAGGGATCGACGGCGAAGATGTCCCCGGGCTGCACCGCCCAACCGGCCCGCGTCAGCCGTGCGACCGTCGCGTCAACCGTCTCCGGGTCGGCAAGGTCCACCCACAGATTCAGCCCGTCGGGCGAACCCAGCGGCGAAATACCCTCGGCCGCAAGCGCTTCCGCGAGCACGTGACCGCGTTTGGCGTAGGTTCGCCGGGCCCGGCCCAGCCGTGCGACCGTCGCGGCATCGGTGAGCATGTGCGCTGCCGCCGCCTGCAGCAGATGACTCACCCAGGTCTTGCCCGCCCGCAATCTGGCGCCGATCAGCTGAGCGGTCTGCGGGTTGGCGGCCACCATCGCGACCCGGATGTCCGGGCCCAGAAACTTGGCGACGGAACGCACCAGCGCCCAGTTGTACGTCGAGGGCGGGGTCACCCGGCAGTACGGCGCCGACGACACCAGCGAGAAGTAGTCGTCCTCGATGACCAGCACTTCCGGATAGTCCGCCAGCACCGCCCGCAGCGCGGCGGCACGCCGCTCGTCGATGCTCACGCCGGTCGGGTTGTGCGCTCGAGGGGTGATGATCACCGCCCGGGCACCGCGATTGGCGATCGCGTTGCGGAGTCCGGCCACCGTCATGCCGTACTCGTCAACCGGGACGGGCACCCGCTGATAGCCGTTGAGCCGGACGGTGCCGATGCTGACCAGAAAGCACGGGTCTTCGACGGCGACCGCGTCCCCGCGGGTCAGGCAGATGCTGAGCACGCGCTCCACGGCGTCGACGGCGCCGTGGGTCACGACGATGTCGGCCGCGCCGACGCTTTCGACGTCGGGCGCGAACATTCGCTCGGCCACCGCCATCATCCGGGGTTCGACCGCCGGCGCCCCGTACAGCGTGGGCCGGTACTGCGAGCGGCGCAGTGCCGCAAGCAGATCGGGCAACAGCCTGGGATCCGGGTTTCCGCTGGCCAGATCGACCAGGCCGGACGAGGGCAGCTGCTCGGCGTCCAGGTCGGGCATCTCGGCGATCGCGGTCCCGCGGCGCCCCTCGGCAACCGCCACACCGGCCGACACCAGTTGCCGATACGCCGCGGCGACGGTGTTGCGGTTGACCTGAAGTTCGGTGGCCAACGCGCGGATCGGCGGCAGCACCGCGCCCGGCGCGAGATCCCCGCGCGACACGAGATCACGGACGCTGTCCGCGATCGCGCTGGCGGTCGACCCGGAAATCGGCGGCACGGGAGTCAATGTACCGGCGCAGACGCGCCCAACTGTGTATTTTTGTCCTATGACAAACAATGCTAGGTTTAACCTCACAGTGAGAGGAAAGCTTTAGATGGTGGATCAACTCGTGCGCCCCGACGACGGCATCGGGAAACGGATTCTTGCGTTCATCGGTCGCCAGGAATGGCTCGACCGGCCCAGCTACCGGCTCGAGAACGTGCTCAGCTTCGTCTTCAATGCGCTTGGCGGAGCACGTAATCGGATTACGAACCTGCTCAACGGGGTCTGGCTGGGGCACCCGGCGCATCCGCCGCTGGCGTCGCTGGCCAGCGGTGCGATCGGAACCACCGTGGCCCTCGACGTGTTGCACGCGTTGCCGCATCGACCCCCGTTCGAGCGACGCGACTCGGCACGCTTCGCCCAGAACGCACTCGGCATCGGCATCCTGGCCAACCTCGCCTCGGCCGTCACCGGCGTCACCGACTGGCAACACACCCACGAGGAAGACCGCCGCGTCGGGCTGGTGCACGGTGTGCTGAACCTGGTCGCGACCTCGCTCTACATCACGTCGTGGCGCGAGCGGCGCCGCGGGCGTCAGCTGCGCGGCACGGTGATCAGCGCCGTCGGTTACGGCATTGCGACCGGCAGTGGTTTCCTCGGCGGATCGCTGGTGTTCGGATCCGGCATCGGGATCGACCAGTCCGGCCCGCGGCTGCAGCTACCGGATTGGACGCCGGTGCTGGCCGAGACGGAGTTGCCGCAAGGACAACTGCAGCGCGTCGAGGTGGACGGGGTCGGGGTGGTCCTGTGCCGGAGCGAGGAGGACGAGGTGTCCGCGGTCGGCGAGTTCTGCCCGCACCTGGCCGCACCGATGGCCGACGGCTGGCTTGACCGCGGCCGCATCGTATGCCCTTGGCACGGTTCGCAATTCGACGCCCAGTCCGGGCAGGTGGTCCGCGGTCCGGCGGCCGCACCGCTGCCGTGCTACCAGGCGCGGTTGCACGAGGGCAAGATCGAGGTCCGCGGATGAACGCCTACGACGTGCTCAAAGACCACCACAATTTGCTGCGCAAGCTGGGCGGCCGACTGCGTGAGGCACCGGCCGGTACCCCCGAACGCGAGAAATGCATCGACGACCTGCTGCTCGAGTTCGACATCCACATGCGCATCGAGGACGACCTGTACTACCCGGCGATGGCGGCCGCCACCAAGCTGATCGCGATCGCGCACGCCGAGCACCGGCAGATCTACGACCAGCTGGCCGTGGCCTTGCGCACCTCGCCGAAATCCCCGGACTACGAAGCCGAGTGGAATTCCTTCCTGACGGTCCTCGAGGCGCACGCCGACGAGGAGGAGCGTGACCTGGTGCCGCCGCCGGCCCCGGTGGATCTGAGCGCGGAGGAACTCGACCGGCTGGGCCGGGAGATGGCCGAACGGATGGACAAGTTGCGCAACTCGAGGCTGCAGCGACTGCACGTGAAAGGGCGGGCCGCACTGTTGCGGGCGTTCTGAGCGCGCGGATAACGTTTACCGGATGGAGTCGCACGGTATAGGAGGACCATGACGCCATCCAGCGAAGTCTCGACCGCCGACAAGCGCCATCACGTCGTCATCATCGGAAGCGGTTTCGGCGGTCTGAACGCGGCCAGGAAACTCAAGCGCGCCGACGTCGACATCACCCTGATCTCCAAGACCACCACCCACCTGTTCCAGCCGCTGCTCTATCAGGTGGCGACGGGCATCCTGTCCGAAGGCGACATCGCCCCCACCACCCGGCTGATCCTGCGACGGCAGAAGAACGTGCGGGTGTTGCTGGGCGAGGTCAACGACATCGACCTGAAGGCCCGGAGGGTCACGTCGAAGTTGATGGACATGGAGACCGTCACCGAATACGACAGTCTGATCGTCGCGTCCGGATCCCAGCAGTCCTACTTCGGCAACGACGAATTCGCCACGTTCGCGCCCGGCATGAAGACCATCGACGACGCGCTGGAGTTGCGCGGTCGCATCCTCGGTGCGTTCGAGGCCGCCGAGGTGAGCACCGATCACGAGGAGCGGGAACGGCGGCTGACCTTCGTGGTGGTCGGTGCCGGACCGACCGGCGTCGAGGTGGCCGGACAGATCGTCGAACTCGCCGAGCGCACCCTGGCCGGGGCGTTCCGGACCATCACACCCAGCGAGTGCCGGGTGGTGCTGGTCGACGCCGCGCCCCTGGTCCTGCCGCCGATGGGTGAGAAGTTGGGCGGTAAAGCGCAGCGACGGCTGGAGAAAATGGACGTCGAGGTCCAGCTGAACGCCATGGTGACCGCCGTGGACTACAAGGGCATCACGATCAAGGAGAAGGAGACCGGCGAGCGCCGCATCGAATGCGCGGTCAAGGTGTGGGCCGCCGGCGTGCAGGCCAGCAAGCTGGGTGAGCTGGTCGCCAAGCAGTCCGACGGCACCGAGACGGATAAGGCCGGGCGCGTGGTGGTGGAACCCGACCTCACCGTCAAGGGACACCCGAACGTCTTCGTCATCGGCGACCTGGCATCGGTGGAGGGCGTGCCCGGCATGGCGCAGGGCGCAATCCAGGGTGCGAAGTACGCCACCAAGGTGATCAAGAACATCGTCAAGAGCAAGGACGATCCGGCCACCCGCGAGCCGTTCAACTACTTCAACAAGGGCAGCATGGCGACGATCTCGCGGTACAGCGCCGTGGCACAGGTCGGCAAGCTGGAGTTCGGCGGGTTCATCGCCTGGCTGGCCTGGCTGGTTTTGCACGTTGCTTACCTGGTGGGCCACCGGAACCGGATCGCCGCGTTGTTCTCCTGGGTGATCTCCTTCGTCGGCCGCACCCGCGGACAGATGGCCATCACCAGCCAGATGATCTACGCCCGCGTGGTGACCAAGTGGATGGAAGAGAGCCAGGGACTGTCCGCCGCCGAGAGCCAGGGCGCGCTGGCGGCCGCCGAGCAGGCCGAGAAGGCCGAGCAGAAAGCGGGCTAGCCCCGCGCGAGCAGACACAAAAGCCCCTCATTTCGGTACGAAATGGGGGCTTTTGTGTCTGCTCGCGCTAACTCAGGGCCTGGTCGATATCGGCGATCAGATCGTCGGTGCCTTCCAGTCCGACCGAGATGCGCACCACACCATCGCCGAGCCCGATTGCGGCCCGTCCCTCCGGCCCCATCGCCCGGTGCGTCGTCGTAGCCGGGTGTGTGACAAGGGATTTGGTGTCGCCGAGGTTGTTGGAGATGTCGATCAGGCGCAGCTTGTCGAGCACCTCGAAGGCCCGTGGCTTGGCGGCCCCCTCGGGCGCGTTTAACTCGAACGTGACAACCGTTCCGCCGCCGGTCATCTGGCGCTTGGCCAGGTCGTGCTGCGGGTGCGACGGCAGGAACGGATAACGCACCCAGCTGATCGCCGGATGCCCCTCCAAAAACTCGGCGATGCGGTGCGCCGAGGAATTGCTGTACTCGACCCGAACAGCAAGCGTCTCAAGGCCTTTGAGCATGACCCAGGCGTTGAACGCGCTCATCGCCGGGCCGGTGTGGCGCATGAGTTTCTGCACCGGACCGTCGATGTACTCCTTGTCACCGAGGATGGCCCCGCCCAGCACCCGGCCCTGACCGTCGATGTGCTTGGTGCCCGAGTACACCACCACGTCGACCCCGAGCGGGAACCCCTGCTGCAACAGCGGCGTCGCAAAAACGTTGTCCAACACCACTTTTGCGCCCGCCGCGTGGGCCAGTTCGGTGACCGCGGCGATGTCGACCAGGGACTGCATCGGGTTGGACGGGGTCTCGAAGAACACCGCCTGCGTCGGGACCGACAAAGCCTGCTCCCACTGGGACAGGTCGTCACCGTCGACGAAGACGGTCTCGACTCCCCAGCGCGGCAGGATCTCGTTGCACACCACGAAACAGGAGCCGAACAGGCTGCGCGCGGCGACCAACCGGTCCCCCGCGCCGAGCAGCGCGCCCAGCGAGACGAACACCGCGGCCATGCCGCTGGCGGTGGCGAACGCGGCCGGGGCGCCCTCGATCAGTCGCAGCCGGTCCTGGAACATCGACACGGTCGGGTTGCCGTAGCGCGAGTAGACGTAGTGGTCGACCTCGCCGGTGAAGGACTGCTCGGCGACGGACGCCGAGGGGTACACGTAGCCCGAGGACAGGAACATGGCCTCGGCCGTCTCCTCGAACCCGGTTCGCGTCAGTCCGCCGCGCACCCCGATCGTGGCCGGGCCGACGCCCTCGGGCAACGCCGACACTAGCCCTGCTTCCAGGGCAATCCGAGCGCGCGCCAACCCGTTTGACCGCGGTGACCGCGCGAGTCGAGTTGGCCTTCGAAGCCGTCGAGCACGTTGTAGGACGGCGTGATGCCGGCCTCGGTGGCGACTTCGGCGGCGCCGATGGATCGATTGCCCGAACGGCACAGGAACACCACCGGGCGCTCGGCGTCACCGGCCGGGGCGATCTGGTTCCGCAATTCGGACAGGAAGTTGGCGTTGTGTTGTCCGTTGGACTTGTTCCACTCGATGAAGAGCACGTCACGGCCCACACTGGACAGGTCGGGAACGCCGACGAAACTCCATTCGGCGTCGGTGCGCACGTCCACCAGCACGGTCTGGGGGTTCTCCACGATCAGTTTCCAGGCCTCGAGTGGCGTGATATCTCCTGCGTAACTCACGCGCGAGAGTCTCGCACATTCAGCCGTTCCGCGACCTGCCGGGCGCGGTCGCGGGCAGCGGACAGCTCGGGCGCGGTGGCCAGGGCCAGCCCCCGGCTGGACGCCCGGTCCGGTGATGCCGATTCGAATATCCGCAGGTCGCTTTCCGGGACGCCGAGCGCGGCGGCGAGCACGTCTGCGTCGGGCTTTGCGGCGGTCTCCCGCGTGACCAGCCGGGCCGCTCCCGGAGACACCATCATGGTGTCCACCGCCACCCCCAGGATCGCCCGGGCCTGCAGCTCGAAAGCCGAAAGTCGCTGGCTGCGCACGGTTACCCAGGCGCTGTCCGGCGGGCCGGCGGTGACTTCTGCGAAGTACACCTCGTCCCCGTTGACCATCAGCTCGACGCCGAACACCCCGCGTCCACCCAGGGCTTTGACGATCCGCGCGGCGATCGACCTGGCCGCGTCCAGCGCGGCGGTGCTCATCTGCTGGGGCTGCCACGATTCCAGCTCGCCGTCGGGTTCGCTGCGGTGCCCGATCGGGCTGCAGAACTCGATGACCGGACCGGACGGGCCTTCGCTGCGCACCACGATCAGCGTGACCAGAAATTCGACGTCCACCACCGTTTCGGCCCAGACGCGGCCGTTGCCGTCTTCGGTGGCAGCTTCGTAGGCCGCAGCGATCTCCTCGGCCGACTCCACCACCGACCGTCCCCTGCCGCCCGGGCCGGCGGCGGGTTTGACCAGCAGCGGGAAGCCGGCATGCGCGCCCACCGCCTCCAGTTCGGCCAGTGACTCGACGAACCAGAACGGCGCGGTGGGCAGGCCGAGTTCGTCGGCGGCCAGCCGGCGCAAGCCTTCGGAGTCGGCGGTGAGTTGCACCGCGCGCGCCCCGGGCACCAA
Organism: Mycobacterium sp. NGS67; assembly: GCF_059812185.1. Lineage (NCBI taxonomy): Bacteria > Bacillati > Actinomycetota > Actinomycetes > Mycobacteriales > Mycobacteriaceae > Mycobacterium > Mycobacterium sp. NGS67. The sequence goes on along the minus strand of NZ_JCALCF010000044.1, from coordinate 18,883 downwards.
CTCGGTGTCCGAAGATTCCCGGGCGGCCACGGCTGCCACGTCGGCGACATCGCCGAGCGCCACCACGAAGTCCGGCGTGCGCTGTGTCTCGACGTCGTCGGTGTACACCTCGGCACCCAGGCGCTGCAGCGCCACCGTCAGTTCCCGGGCGGACTCGTCGGAGCCCAGCAGCAGCACCCGCGGTCCGGCTGCCACCGGCGCCTCGATGGGCCACGCCGTGGTGACCCCCTCGCCCTGTTCCTCGGTCCCGCCGTCAGTCACCGCTCAAGGATAGGGCGGGGCCGCCGCAACACAGCGGTGTGCCTCTTTTTGAGTTTTGGTGAAACTCTTGTGAAACTCTTTGGGCAGTACCAGTCAGGTGTCATCGAGGAAGGGGGGCCGCGACCGATGTTGAGCATGGATTTCGGCGCGCTGCCACCCGAAATCAATTCGGCCAGGATCTATGCCGGTCCCGGGTCTGCACCGCTGCTCCAGGCGGCGGCGGCATGGGAACGGCTGGCCGGCGAACTGCACGCGACCGCGGAGTCCTATGCCTCGGTGATCTCGGGTCTCAACGCCCAGGAGTGGCTGGGGCCGTCCGCGTTGTCGATGGCCGCCGCGGCCACCCCGTACATGGCGTGGATGCGGGCCACCGCAGCCCAGGCCGAAGAGGCCGGCGCCCAGGCCCTGGCCGCTGCGACCGCGTACGAGACGGCCTATGCGGCGACGGTCCCGCCCGCCGAGATCGCCGCCAACCGCAGCAGCACGATGTCGCTGGTGCAGACCAATATCTTCGGACAGAACACCCCGGCCATCGCGACCAACGAGTCCTATTACGGCGAGATGTGGGCGCAGGACGTGGTGGTCATGGACGGCTACGCCGGCAGCTCGAAAGCCGCCGCCGAGTTGTCGCCGTTCACCCCGCCGCCGGCGACCACCGCTGACAGCGCGCTGCCCGGGGAAGTCGCGGCCGCCGCCGCCGCGGCACCGGCGGCGCCGGCGATCCCGTTGCCGAGTCCGTTCGAGGACCTGGACCTGCTGGTGCTGGCCACCGCGGGCCTGGCGGGAGCCAGCTTGATCGTCGCGCTGGGTCAGTTCAGCGAGGAAGTGCGTAGCGACGAAGTCCAGGAAGAAGAGCTCGAAAAGGGCAACGAGCTCGAAGAAGACGAACTGGAGAGTGGCGAGCGCTTCGGCTTCACGCCGCCCCGGGGTCAGCTGACGCCGCGGCCCCTCACCGGGGCGGGAGCCGCCGCGCTGACGGGCACGTCGGCCAATCTCGGCGGCCTCTCGGTGCCGCAGAGCTGGTTCATGCCGCCGGCAGCGCGCCAGGTCGCCGCACTGTTCCCCGGCACGACTCCGCTGGTGATGACGGGCGGGCCGGACGGCGGCTACGCGGGCATGGCGGCAGCGGGTATGGCCGGCGTCGGGCTGGCCGGCATAGCGGCGCGGGGCGGTGCGGCCTCGACCCCGACGCAGGCGGCCCCGGCGGCCAGCAGCACCGGCGCCGCCGCGACCCGGCCCGGGGCCCCCGACACCCCGGCGATTCCAGCCGCGGCCGCCGCGGCGCAGTTCCCCGGGTTACCGCAGGGGCTGCCGCCCGGCGTGGTTGCCAACCTGGCGGCAACGCTGGCGGCGATCCCCGGGGCGACGATCGTCGTGGTGCCGCCGAAGGATTAGGGCTGGCCGGGCAACAGCCGCACCATCAGCCCGTTGCCCTCGGCCAGCACGTTCTGGTCGGCGTCGACGATCTCGGCGGACACGAACGCTTTGCGGCCTTCGGTGCGGGTGACCCGCCCGCGGATTACCAGCGGCTGGTCGATCGGGGTGATCCTGCGGTAGTCGACGTGCAGGAAGGCGGTTCGGCTGATCGGCCGGCCGGCGGCGTGCGAGATCATGCCGAACATGTGGTCGAACAGCAGTGGCAGCACTCCGCCGTGCACCGCCATGTTGCCGCCGACGTGAAAGCGGCTGAAGTGACCGGTCATCTCGACGCCGTCGGGACCGTAGCGGGTCAGGTCCCACGGCGGCATCAGCAGGCTGCCCATGCCGGGCAGATCCGGCGTCCGCCCGGCCGGCGACTTGCCCTCGGCGGCCTGGAAAGGCTCGAGCAACGCGACCAGCGCGGCGGCGTGTTCGGCGGCCCGGTCCCACACGTCGTCGCTCGGGTCGGCGGACACGGCCAGATCCTGAACCGTCCGCATCGACGTCACGAATCTGCGGAACCCTTCCCCTGGCTCGGCGACCCCGTATTCGGGAAAGCCGCCGTGGTGTTCGTAGTCGGGATCCTCGCTGGTGGGGTCCGGCTCGGTCACGGACGCGCCGCCAGGACGTCGCGGCGCACGATGGTCTGATCCCGTCCCGGACCGACACCGATGCACGAAACATGCGCCCCGGCAAGCTCTTCCAGCCGCAGCACGTAGTCGCGCGCCTTGGCCGGCAGGTCGTCGAACTCGCGCGCCGCCGAGATGTCCTCCCACCAGCCCGGCAATTCCTCGTACACCGGCTCGGCCTTGCACAGCAGGCTCTGGGTCATCGGCATCTCGGAGGTCTGTTTGCCGTCGATCTTGTAGCCCACACACACCGGTACCGTCTCCAGGCTGGACAGCACGTCCAGCTTGGTCAGGAAGTAGTCGGTGATGCCGTTGACCCGGGTGGCGTAGCGGGCGATGACGGCGTCGAACCAGCCGCAGCGCCGGCGCCGGCCGGTGGTGACGCCGAATTCGCCGCCCGTCTTGGACAGGTACTCGCCGTTCTCGTCGAACAGCTCGGTCGGGAACGGACCCGAACCCACCCGGGTGGTGTAGGCCTTCAGGATGCCCAGCACCGTGCTGATCCGGGTCGGACCGATGCCGGACCCGACGGCGGCGCCCCCGGCGGTCGGGTTCGACGACGTGACGTAGGGGTAGGTGCCGTGGTCGACGTCGAGCAGCGTGCCCTGAGAACCCTCCAGCAGCACCGTCTCCCCCGCCTCCAGCGCGTTGTTGAGCAGCAGCCGGGTGTCGGCGATGCGGTGGGAGAAACCTTCAGCCTGCGCCAACAACGCCTCGACGACGTGCTCGGGTTCGAGCGCTTTGCGGTTGTAGATCTTGACCAGGATCTGGTTCTTGAGCTCCAGGGCGGCTTCGATCTTGCGCGCCAGTTGCTCGGGGTCGAGCACGTCGGCCGCGCGGATCCCCATCCGGGCGATCTTGTCCTGGTAGCACGGGCCGATGCCGCGGCCGGTGGTGCCGATCTTCTTGCTGCCCATGTAGCGCTCGGTGACCTTGTCGATGGCCACGTGATACGGCATCAGCAGGTGGGCGTCGGCCGAGATCAGCAGCTTGGAGGTGTCCACGCCGCGGTCTTCCAGACCCTTGAGTTCGTCGAGCAGCACGCCGGGGTCGATCACGACGCCGTTGCCGATGACGTTGGTGACCCCGGGTGTCAGCACGCCCGACGGGATCAGGTGCAGCGCGAAGTTCTCCCCGGTCGGCAGCACGACGGTGTGCCCGGCGTTGTTGCCGCCCTGGTAGCGCACCACCCACTGCACCCGGCCACCGAGCAGATCGGTGGCCTTACCTTTGCCCTCGTCGCCCCACTGGGCGCCGATGAGGACGATTGCCGGCATGACGTGCTCCCAACTCGTCTCGCAGGTTGGGCCCCTTATGGTGGTCCAGCCGGTGACCTACCCTACCCAGCGGTATGCGAGGAGTGTCATGAATGCGCCCGGTGTTGCGGTGTTGCCGTTCGACGAACGCGAGCCGCCACGCCCGCTGCGGGGGCTTGCGACGGGTGGGCTCGACGATGTCGACGCACTGATCCAGACCAGCGGGCGCTTGGTGGTTGTCGGCTCGGACGCCGACCTGGCCGTCGTGTTGACCCGGCTGCTGCGCCTGGACCGGCTGGACGTCGAAGTCGCCTACGCGCCGCGGCGACGCACCCGCGCCACCCGCGCCTACCGGTTGCCGGCGGGTCGCCGCGCGGCCCGGCGCGCGCTACGGCGCGGTGCCACCCGGGTGCCGCTGATCCGCGACGAGACCGGGACGGTGCTCGTCGGGCGGGCCAGCTGGTTGCCGGCCGACGGGTCGATCACCGGTGAAGCCGTCGTGGACGACACCGTGCTGTTCGACGGCACCGCCGCCGAAGTGTGGATCGAACCGACGCTGGGGCTGCCGGGCCTGCGCGCCACCGTGGCCGGGCGCCGCCGATGGGTCAGCGGCCGCGCCGCGCAACTGGGCACGACCGGCGCAAACGTGCTGCGTGACGGCGTCCCGGCCCCACGCGGGGTGCGCCGATCGACGTTCTACCGCAACATCGAGGGCTGGCTGCTGGTCCGGTAGTTTCGACCGGTGCGACCCAGCCCGATCTTCCTCGGCCTGGTCGGGTTGACCGGCGTCGGTGCCGGACTGGCCTGGGCGGCCGGGTCCACGGTACGGCCGCTGGCCTACGCCGGAGTGTTCGTGCTGGTCATCGCGGGTTGGCTGGTGTCGTTGTGCCTGCACGAATTCGGGCACGCCTACACCGCCTGGCGGTTCGGCGATCACGACGCGGCGGTGCGCGGCTATCTGGCGCTGGATCCGCGGCGCTATACCCATGTCGGGCTGTCGCTGGTGCTGCCGATGGTGTTCATCGCGCTGGGCGGGATCGGATTGCCCGGTGCCGCGGTGTACCTGCGGACCTCGTTCATGACACCGGTGCGCCGCACCTTGGTCAGCCTGGCCGGTCCGGCGGCCAACCTGGTGCTCGGGGTGCTGCTGCTGGCGGCCACCCGGTTGACCTACGACCCGGCGCACCGGGTGCTGGCCACCGGGCTGGCGTTCCTGGGGTTTCTGCAGCTCACCGCGGTGTTGCTGAACCTGCTGCCGATCCCGGGACTGGACGGCTACGACGCGCTGGAGCCGCACCTGAGTCCGCAGACGCAGCGCGCGGTGGCGCCGGCCAAGCAGTGGGGCGTGTTCCTGCTGCTGTTCCTGCTGTTGTCGCCGGTGCTGAACCGGTGGTTCTTCGGCAGCGTCTACGCGCTGTTCGGCCTGTCCGGGATCTCGCCGCGGCTGGCGATGACGGGCGCCGCGCTCACGCGGTTCTGGGGTTCGCTGTTCTGAGTCTTGTCATATATGCGTGTTTACGCATATATTGCTGGGCATGGGTGCCGGACACAGTCACACTCCCGCCGGGGCGGACGCGTCGCGGATGATCCCCCGGATGGTCGTCGCCGCCGGCATTCTGGCGACGTTCTTCGTGATCGAGCTGACCACGTCGCTGCTGATCAACTCCATCGCGCTGCTGGCCGACGCGGGCCACATGCTCACCGATGTGGTCGCGGTCTTCATGGGCCTGGCCGCCGTCGTACTGGCCCGCAAGGGCAGCTCGTCGCCGGAGCGCACCTACGGCTGGCACCGCGCCGAGGTGTTCACCGCGGTGGTCAACGCCGCGCTGCTGGTCGGTGTGGCGGTGTTCATCCTGTACGAGGCGGTCGACCGGCTGGGCGGGGCGCCGGCGGTGCCCGGTGTGCCGATGATCGTGGTGGCGCTGGCCGGCGTGGCCGCCAACTTCGCGGTGGCCATGCTGCTGCGGTCGCATTCCGAAGCGAGCCTGGCCGTCAAGGGCGCCTACATGGAAGTCGTCGCCGACACCGTCGGCAGCATCGGCGTGCTGGTCGCCGGGATCGTGACCGTGACGACCCGCTGGCCCTACGCCGACGTGGTGGTCGCGGTGCTGGTGGCGCTGTGGGTGCTGCCGCGCGCGATCGCCCTGGCCCGCGCCGCGCTGCGGATCCTGTCCGAATCGTCGCCCGCCCACGTCGACGTCGAGGAATTGCGCGCGGCGCTCGGTGCGCTCGACGGCGTCACCGAGGTACACGACCTGCACGTCTGGACGCTGTCGCCGGGCAAGGACGTGGTCACCGCGCACCTGACCAGCGGCGGCGACGCCGCCCGCGTGCTGCGCGAGGCGCGCGCGGTGCTGGCGACCCGCGGACTCGACCACGCGACCGTTCAGATCGACTCCCCGGACGGTCACTGCGCGGAGACGTACTAGCGCCCCTGTTAGAGACCCAGCGCCGTGCGGGCCTGCGGGTCGCAGTCGTCGAGCAGGTCCAGGCACCGCCGAAACTCGTCGGTCTCTCCGATGGTGTCGGCGGCGCGCGCCAGGGCGGCCACGCACCGCAGGAACCCCCGGTTGGGTTCGTGCTGGTAGGGCACCGGGCCGAACCCCTTCCAGCCGTTGCGGCGCAGCTGGTCCAGACCCCGGTGATAGCCGGTGCGGGCATAGGCGTAGGCGGTGATGGCGCGGTCGTCGGCCAGCGCCTCTTCGGCGAGTGCGGCCCAGGCCACCGACGCCGACGGGTGCGCGGCGGCGACGATGCCCGGATTCTCGTTGGCGAGCAGCTCGGCTTCGGCCTCGCTGTCCCCCGGCAGCAGGATCGGATCAGGTCCGAGAAGGTCACCCATCGACGTCATGGGGGTCATTCTGCCAAGCGGGTCGCTAAGCTGCTTCTATGCCCAACGCACCCGAGCCAGAACGCGACGGCACCGGTGACGACGTCAGCCAGCGGCTGGCAGCCAGCGAGGCCGAAACCGAGACGCTCAAACTCGCCAAACGGCAGCCGGAGGCGGCCACCGAACCCGTCGGGCCCGACGACCAGCCCGAGCGGCGCTTCACCGCACCTGGTTTCGACGAAAAGGAAACCCAGGTGATCGCCACCGCCCCGGAGGCGCCCACCGAGGCCTTCCAGACGCGTGCCGCACCGAACACGCCGTCGGCCGCGCCCCCGCCGCCGCCGAAAGCGGCTGTGCCGCAATCGATTCCCGCTCGCAGCGGTGGCAAACAGCCGACCAAGACCCGCAATTGGGGCTGGGTGCTGGCCATCGTGGTGATCGTCCTGGCGCTGGCGGCGATCGCGATCCTGGGCACCTTGATCCTGACCCGCAACAACAATTCGAAGGCGTCGCAGGAAGACCAGGTCAAACAGACCATCCAGGGCTTCGACATCGCCGTCCAGCGCGGCGACCTGACCGCGCTGCGCGGCATCAGTTGCGGCACCACCCGCGACGGCTACCTGGAGTACGACGAGAAGTCGTGGTCAGATACCTACCGCCGGGTTTCGGCGGCCAAGCAGTATCCGGTGATCGCCAGCATCGACCAGGTGGTCGTCAACGGTCAGCACGCCGAGGCCAACGTCACCACGTTCATGGCCTACGACCCGCAGACCCGGTCGACACGCAGCCTGGACCTGCAGTTCCGCGACGACCAGTGGAAGATCTGCCAGTCACCCAGCAGTTAACCCGCGCGAGCAGACGCAAAAGCCCCCAATTTCCTTGCGAAATGGGGGCTTTTGCGTCTGCTCGGCACTATGAGGTGACCGACTTGCCGGCGCAGTGCAGGTCGTTGCATGCCTCGATGACACGCTCGGCCATCGCCGCTTCGGCCTTCTTCAGGTAGCTGCGCGGGTCGTAGACCTTCTTGTTGCCCACTTCGCCGTCGACCTTGAGCACGCCGTCGTAGTTGGTGAACATGTGCGCGGCCAGCGGGCGGGTGAACGCGTACTGGGTGTCGGTGTCGACGTTCATCTTCACCACGCCGTAGCGCAGCGCCTCCTCGATCTCGGACTTCTCCGACCCGGAACCACCGTGGAAGACGAAGTCGAACGGCTGCGCGTCGTCGGCCAGACCGAGCTTGGCCGCGGCCACCTTCTGACCCTGGGCCAGGATGTCGGGGCGCAGTTTGACGTTGCCCGGCTTGTACACGCCGTGCACGTTGCCGAAAGTCGCGGCCAGCAGGTAGTGCCCGTGTTCGCCGTGACCGAGCGCGTCGATGGTCTTCTCGAAGTCCTCCGGCGTGGTGTACAGCTTGTCGTTGATCTCGTTGGCGACGCCGTCCTCCTCGCCGCCCACCACCCCGATCTCGATCTCCAGGATGATCTTGGCGTCCGCCGCCGCCTTGAGCAGTTCCTTTGCGATTTCCAGGTTCTCGTCGATCGGCACCGCCGAGCCGTCCCACATGTGCGACTGGAACAGCGGGTTATCCCCTTTGCCGACCCGTTCCGACGAGATCGCCAGCAGCGGGCGCACGTAGCCGTCCAGCTTGTCCTTCGGGCAGTGGTCGGTGTGCAGCGCGACGTTGATCGGATACTTGGCCGCGACGACGTGGGTGAACTCGGCCAGCGCCACCGCACCGGTCACCATGTCCTTGACGCCCAGTCCGGAACCGAACTCCGCGCCGCCGGTGGAGAACTGGATGATGCCGTCGCTGCCCGCTTCGGCGAAGCCCTTGAGCGCCGCGTTGACCGTCTCCGACGAGGTGCAGTTGATGGCCGGGAAGGCGTAGGCGTTCTCCTTGGCACGTCCGAGCATCTCGGCATAGATCTCGGGGGTTGCGATGGGCATGGAACGGCTCCTCCTAGACGACTGGCCTACCCAGTATGACAACGCCGGTATGTTGAACCACCATGAGCACCACCCTGGCGGCCCTGCCGAACATCCTCGACCCCATGTACTGGGTCGGACCGCAGGGATTGTTCGCCTCAGCCGTGCTGCCGACCATCCTGGTCATCGTCTTCGTCGAGACCGGACTGCTGTTCCCGCTGTTGCCCGGCGAGTCGCTGCTGTTCACCGGTGGATTGCTGGCCGCGCATGGGACGCTGGACATCCGGGTGCTGGCACCCGCCGTGGCGGTGGTCGCCATTCTTGGTGACCAGACGGGATACTTCATCGGCCGCCGGATCGGGCCCGCGCTGTTCAAGAAGGAAGACTCGCGGTTCTTCAAGAAGCACTATGTGACCGACTCGCATGCGTTCTTCGAGAAGTACGGGGCGTGGGCGATCATCCTGGCGCGGTTCATGCCGTTCGTGCGGACATTCACCCCGGTGATCGCCGGCGTGTCCTACATGCGGTATCCGGTGTACCTGGCGTTCGACATCGTCGGTGGCATCCTGTGGGGCGCCGGGGTGACGATAGCGGGCTACTTCCTGGGCAACGTGGAATTCGTGCACCACAACCTGGAGAAGATCATCCTGGGCATCCTGTTCGTGTCGATGATCCCGGCGTTCATCGCGGCCTGGAAGGGTTACCGGGGCCGACGCCGCAGCGCGCAGGCGACCGCCGAAGACGAAGCGGATCCGCTGACGTTATCCGACTGACGCGACGCGGTGCGCGGCCTCCATCAGCATCCAGCCCGACAGCTGCACCGACAGGTCCCGCTCGGGGATCTCCGAGCTGTTAACCGCGCCCTGGACGAACTGCGCCTCCTGACCGGCCGCTTTGGGGATCTCGGCGTCGCGGTCCCAGAACGCGCCGAACACCGGTAGCCCGTCCACGGTCTGGCGGTAATCCCATGCCGACTTCGCCGACGACAGCACGATCTTGGCGGCGGTGTCCCGGGCCGCGACGTCCTCGGCGGCGTCGCCCGGCAGGTCGGTGGCGACCAGCGCCAGGTAGCGCGCGGTGATCCCGGCGAACAGGCCTCCGTCGCCGCCACCGCCACCCTTGAGCACCCCGGCCGGCGCCATGTGCTCGTTCACCGCGGCGACCAGGCGGTGCACCCGCGGCCGGTGCCGGTCGTCGTGGGTGCGTTTGGCGAGCTCGGTTTCCAGCCCCAGCACCACACCCTGGCAGTAGGTGTACTGCGGGCGGACCAGCGAACCGTCCTTGATGCCGTCGAACACCAGATGTGTCTCCGGGTCGATCAAGGTTTCGTCGAGCCAGTCAGCCATCTGCTGGGCACGCCGCAGGTGCCCGTCATAGCGGGCCAGGAAGATCCCCGCGGGGCCGTTGGAGGGAGCGTTGAAGAATCGTTCGCCGCCTTTGCGCCACGGGATGCCGCCGCCGTCTTCGGGCGCCCAGGCGTCGAGGAACTGCCTGGCGAGTTTGGGCAGCGCCCGGCTGCGTTCGACGTCGACGAGCCGGGCGGCGCGCTCCAGCGCCAGCGCCAGCCACGCCATGTCGTCGTAGTAGCTGTTGGTCCAGCGGAAGGTGTTGCGCAACCGGTGTGACCGGACCTGCCGGTTGATCCGGGTGTGCCGTTGGGGTTGCGGGTCGCGCAGCTGGGCGTCGATCAGGCAGTCCAGCAGATGCGCCTGCCACCAGTAGTGCCAGGTGCCGAACAACCGGTCGCGGCGAGCCGACGGCCACGCGACCACGCCGAGCTGGGTGCCGGGCAGTAGCCAGACCCGGCTCAGGTGCCGTTGCGTGACAGCGGTTTCGGAGCTGGCGGCCCGGTTCGCCCATACCTGATCCATAGCTGTCGATCCTGCCTTACCGTCGCAGCGGGTGATCACCAGGCGCGGGTGAGGTCCCCGTGCTGCCGAATCCAGGCGTGCATCGCGATACCCGCGGCCACACCGGCGTTGATGCTGCGCGTCGAGCCGAACTGCGCGATCGACACCGTGATCGTCGCGCCGGTCCGGGTGTCGTCGGTGATGCCGGGCCCTTCCTGCCCGAACACCAGCAGGCAGTCGCGCGGCAGGGTGGTCTCTTCCAGCCGGGCGGCGCCGGGCACGTTGTCCACCGCGACCACGGTGAGGCCGGCGGTCGCCGCGAAGTCCATCAACTCGGCGGTGCTGTCGTGGTGGCGCAGCCGCTGGTAGCGGTCGGTCACCATGGCGCCGCGGCGGTTCCAGCGCCGGCGGCCGACGATGTGCACGGTGTCGACGGCGAACGCGTTGGCGGTGCGGACCACCGATCCGATGTTCGCGTCGTGCCCGAAGTTCTCGATGGCCACATGGAGCCGGTGGCGCCGTTTGTCGATATCGGCGACGATCGCCGCCCGGGTCCAGTACCGGTAGGCGTCGACGACGTTGCGAGTATCGCCGGCGCGCAACAGATCTGGATCGTAGCGGGGGTCATCCGGCGGGTCACCCGTCCAGGGCCCGACCCCACCCCCGGCCGGCGCGCCCCATTCGGTGGGACCCGGCTCGGTCACTTGGTGGTCCACACCGCGGCGTGGGTGCCGACGACCGCCACCGTCGCGTACAACAGCGCCTCGTTGATCTCGCCCTGGGTGCACAGGGATGCGCTGAGCTGCACAGCATCCCGCGACGCGTCGGGCAGAACCAGCACCGAGGACCCGTAGGTCGCGCAGCCCGGGCTCAGCGGCCGGCCGGACAGAGTCGGCGTAGCCAACAGCATCAGAGGTCCGCCGCGTTTGGCGGAGTCCTCGCGATACCGATCCGCCACCGCGTCGGCCTGCAGACCCAGCAGCATGTAGCCGTTGCCGTTGAACGCCGCCGGGTTACCCAACTGGGCCTGGGTCACCGGCATGCCGTCGGCGCGCCACGCCGACACACTGGTGGTCTTGACGACCAGTCCGGTGTCGCTCTCCTTGGTCGGCAACAGACCCACCGGGAACGCCGCCGGATAGGCTGCCGCGGTTCCGGCGATCCGATCGCGCGGGGAGTAGACGTACATCCCGCGAACGGCGCTGCGTTCCTTCAGCGGCCCCAGGCACACCGTGCCGGTGAGCCGGTCCGGCGGCGCCTTCAGTGGTGACGTGACGTCGCGGACCTTGGTCATCGCCTCGTCGCAGCTGCCCAGCCCGGTCGCCTCCATCGGGTGCGACAGCGCGCCGTACAGACCGAACCGGATGTCTTCTGCCTTGGCGTGCGGCTGGTGCGCGTCCGTCGGCGACGCGTCGACGTCGACCAGCACATACTCGTCGGACCAACGCAGATTCGACACGGACATGTTCCAGCCCAGCACCGCCTGAGATTCCCCGAAGCGGGCGTTCTGCGCACCCCAGATCCGGCTCTTGTCCGACCCCGAGCAGCCCACCAGGCAGGCCAGCGCCAGGGTCAACGCCACGAGAAATCGCACCACCGCGGCCTAGCTCAACCCCAGATCGGCGAGACCCAGCACGCTGCGGTAGGGCAACCCCTCGGCTTCGATGGCCTCCGCGGCGCCGGTCGCGCGGTCCACGACGGTGGCCACGCCGACCACGTCGCCGCCGGCATCCTGGACGGCGCGCACCGCGGTCAGCGCCGAGCCACCGGTGGTGCTGGTGTCCTCCACCACCAGCACCCGCTGGCCGGACACCTCGGACCCCTCGATAAGTCGTTGCAGGCCATGGGCTTTCGCCGACTTGCGGACCACGAACGCGTCGATCGGGCGGCCCGGCGCGTGCATGACCGCCGTCGCGACCGGATCGGCGCCCAACGTCAGGCCGCCGACCACCGCGTAGTCCCAGTCCTGCGTGAGTTCGCGCATCAGCCGGCCGATCAGGGCCGACGCCCGGTGGTGCAGGGTGGCGCGGCGCAGGTCGACGTAGTAATCGGCCTCCTTGCCCGACGACAGCGTGACGCGGCCGTGCACCACCGACAACCGGCGCACCAACTCGGAGAGTTCGGCGCGCGGCTCAGGTTCGGCCACTGCCACTGCCGAATCGCTTGGTCACGGCGCGCGCCAGCCGTCGCGGCATTGCGCGTCCCGTGGCGACCAGGAACTTGTACTCGACGCCGGGCACACTGATCACCTTGCCGCGGGCGACGTCGGCGAGACTGTCGCGGACCACATCGTCGACCTCGAGCCACATGAACGACGGCACCTCGGTCATGTCGATTCCGGCGCGACTGTGGAACTCGGTGCGCACGTAGCCCGGGCAGACGGCATGCACTCCGACACCGGTGCCCTGCAACCCGTTGGCCAGTCCTTCGGTAAACGAGATGACCCAGGCCTTGGACGCGGAGTACGTCGAGCCCCGGCCGGGCAGCAGGCCGGCGACGCTGGCGATGTTGATCACGGTGCCGGCCCGGGCATCGAGCATGGCCGGCAACGCGGCCCGGGTCAGATGCATGACCGCGGTGACGTTGACGTCGAGCTGTTTCTGCAGGTCCGCGGGGTCGGCGTCCCAGAATTCACCGGACGTGCCGAAGCCGGCGTTGTTGACCAGGACGCGGACCCCGTCGGCCAGCCGCTCGGCGACCTTGTCGCGATCGGCGCCCACCGCCAGGTCCGCGCGCAGAATCTCGATGTTGCCGGCTTCGGACTGCAGCTCGCCGGCCAACTGCTGCAGCCTTTCTGCATCCCGGGCAACGAGAACGAGGTCGTAGCCGTCGCGGGCGTAACGGCGGGCATATCCGGCACCGATGCCCGAAGTGGGCCCAGTGATCAACGCGACAGGTCGGGGCATCGGCGCTCAGTGCTGGTAGTTGCTGGCCTGGTGGCCGTTGCGGCCCGTCCGCGGCGGACGCCGAGCGGTTTCGGGCTCGGCGGCGCGGCGACCCGGCTCGGGCAGGATCCCGGCGGCCGGGTCGGGTTGGGCACGTCGCGACGGCAACTCCGCTCGGGCCGCCGAGGCGAGCGGTCGGCTGGGGGCACGCCGGCCCTCGGACTCGCCGGTCTCCTTGGTGGTCTCGGCGGGCAGCGGCGGCAACACCCGCAGCAGGTCGTTGAACTGGCGGACCGTGCGCAGACCCTCGTCCCACTGGGCGCGCGTGCTGGCGATCGGCATCGCCACCAGTGTCCAGTGCTGCTCGTTCCACATGATCTCGGCGCAGTCGGGTGCGGTGTGGGCGAAGGTGACCATGCGCCGGTCGCAGGCCCGCCTGGCCGCGTCGAGATTGGTGGAGTAGACCATCCGGGGTCCGATCGCGCCGAGCAGCCAGATGTCGCTCTCGCGCGGCTCCTTGAGACCCTTCAGACGCAGGTCGACCACCACGTTGGTGCCGACCTTGCGGTGCAGGGCGATCACCGTGGCGACTTCCTCGAGGTCGAAGATGTACACCGCCTCGCCCCGGATCTGCCCCAGCACGACGTTCTGCGCGGGCACATCACCGACCGTCGACATCACCCCGCGCTTCCAGCGGTGCAGGATGTCGGTGGATTCGCGTTCGTAGTCGAAGCCGTGTGACCTGGCCCAGGACCTGCGGCGCCGGCTGCGTCCGCGGCGTCGATCGATGTCGACGTACAACAGCACCGCCGCACCGACGAAACACAGTGCGGACAAGGTGAACCAGAGCGGGACCATCGGAGGACAGCTTATCTGCTGTCTGGTTCGAACACAGAATCCGAGCTGGTCACAACCACGTCACAGGGTAGCGTCGAGCGACGCCCCAGGGGGTGGCGGTGAGGTGGCGCGAGCAGACGCGAAAGCCCCCGAAAACGGTCGTTTTCGGGGGCTTTCGCGTCTGTTCACGCCGTGGGACTCAGCCCAGAACCAGCGAGTCGCCGTCCGCGCTGACGTTGACGGGCACCACGTCGCCGTCGTGCACCTCACCGGCCAGCAGCATCTTGGCCAGCTGGTCGCCGATGGCCTGCTGAACGAGCCGGCGCAACGGCCGCGCCCCGTACACGGGGTCGAAGCCGCGCTGGGCCAGCCACTGCTTGGCCGGCAGCGACACCTCGAGCTGCAGGCGCCGCTGGGCGAGCCGCTTGGCCAGCTGGTTGAGCTGGATGTCCACGATCTGCACCAGTTCCTCGGGGTTGAGGCCGTCGAAGATCAGCACGTCATCGAGGCGGTTGATGAACTCCGGCTTGAACGCCGAGCGCACCGCCGCCATCACCATCTCCTCGGTGCCACCGGATCCCAGGTTGGACGTCAGGATCAGGATCGTGTTGCGGAAGTCGACCGTGCGGCCCTGGCCGTCGGTCAACCGGCCCTCGTCGAGCACCTGCAACAGCACGTCGAAGACGTCCGGGTGGGCCTTCTCCACCTCGTCGAACAGCACCACCGTGTAGGGCCGGCGGCGTACCGACTCGGTCAGCTGACCGCCCTGGTCGTAGCCGATGTAGCCGGGGGGCGCACCGACCAGCCGGGCCACCGAGTGCTTCTCGCCGTACTCGCTCATGTCGATGCGGACCATGGCGCGTTCGTCGTCGAACAGGAAGTCCGCCAACGCCTTTGCCAGCTCGGTCTTACCGACGCCGGTCGGGCCCAGGAACAGGAACGAACCCGTCGGCCGGTTGGGGTCGGCGACCCCGGCCCTACTGCGGCGCACCGCGTCGGAGACGGCCTGCACGGCCTTCTTCTGCCCGACGACACGCTTGCCCAGCTCGTCCTCCATGCGCAGCAGCTTGGCGGTCTCGCCTTCGAGCAGCCGGCCGGCCGGGATCCCGGTCCACGCCGACACCACGTCGGCGATGTCGTCCGGACCGACCTCTTCCTTGAGCATCACGTTCTCGCGGGCCTCGGCCTGCGGGATCGCGGCGTCGAGCTTCTTTTCGAGCTCGGGGATGCGGCCGTAGCGCAGCTCGGCGGTCTTCTCGTAGTTGCCGTCGCGCTCCGCGCGCTCGGCCTCGCCGCGCAACGCTTCCAGCTGCTCCTTGAGTTCGCGGACGACGTCGATGGCGTTCTTCTCGTTCTGCCACCGGGTGGTCAGCTCGGCCAGCTTCTCCTTGTAGTCGGCCAGCTCGGCGCGCAGCTTGTCCAGCCGTTCGCGCGACGCCGCGTCCTCTTCTTTGGCCAGCGCCATCTCTTCGATCTCCAGCCGGCGCACCAGCCGCTCGACCTCGTCGATCTCGACCGGACGGGAGTCGATCTCCATCCGCAACCGGCTGGCGGACTCATCGACCAGGTCGATCGCCTTGTCCGGCAGGAAACGGGCGGTGATGTAACGGTCGGACAGGGTGGCGGCGGCCACCAGCGCCGAGTCGGTGATGCGCACCCCGTGGTGCACCTCGTAGCGGTCCTTGAGTCCGCGCAGGATGCCGACGGTGTCCTCCACCGACGGCTCGCCGACGAACACCTGCTGGAAGCGGCGCTCCAGCGCGGCGTCCTTCTCGATGTATTTGCGGTACTCGTCGAGCGTCGTGGCACCCACCAGCCGCAGTTCGCCGCGGGCCAGCATGGGCTTGATCATGTTGCCGGCGTCCATCGCCGATTCGCCGGTCGCGCCGGCGCCGACGATGGTGTGCAGCTCGTCGATGAAGGTGATGATCTGCCCGGCGGAGTTCTTGATGTCGTCGAGCACCGCCTTGAGGCGCTCCTCGAACTCGCCGCGGTACTTGGCGCCGGCCACCATGGACCCCAGGTCCAGGGAGACGACGGTCTTGTCGCGCAGGCTTTCCGGCACGTCGCCGGCGATGATGCGCTGGGCCAGGCCCTCCACGATGGCGGTCTTGCCGACGCCGGGCTCGCCGATGAGCACCGGGTTGTTCTTGGTGCGCCGCGACAGCACCTGCACCACGCGCCGGATCTCGTTGTCGCGGCCGATGACCGGGTCGAGCTTGCCGTCGCGGGCGCGGGCGGTCAGGTCGGTGGAGTACTTCTCCAGGGCCTGGTAGGTGGCCTCGGGGTCGGCGCTGGTCACCCGCGCGCTGCCGCGGACTTTGACGAACGCCTCACGCAACGCCTGCGGGGAGGCGCCGTGCCCGGTCAATAGTTTGGCGACGTCGGAGTCGCCGGTGGCCAGGCCGACCATCAGGTGCTCGGTGGAGACGAACTCGTCGTCCATCTCGGTGGCCAGCTGCTGGGCGGTGGTGATGGCCGCCAGCGACTCCCGGGACAGCTGCGGCTGGGAGCTGGCGCCGCTGCTCTGCGGCAGTCGGTCCAGCAGCCGCTGGGTCTCGGTGCGAATGGCGGCGGGCTCCACGCCGACAGCCTCCAGCAGCGGCACGGCGATCCCGTCGTTCTGCGTCAGCAGCGCCATCAGCAAATGAGATGGCCTGATCTCGGGATTGCCGGCGGACGACGCCGCCTGCAGTGCCGACGTCAGGGCCGCCTGCGTCTTGGTTGTCGGGTTGAAAGAGTCCACGACACCTCCGTTCGGGTCTTGATGAAAAATCTTGTCGGCTGGTACAACGCCGTCAAGGTTGAGTCTGTTCCGCTCAAGTCTAAACTCCCCCGGGCGAGCAGACGCAAAAGCTCCCGACACGCCGGGGAAAAAGGGGATTTTGCGTCTGCTCGCGCCAAGAAAAGGGGCCCCTAAAATTGGTGGGCGTGGGACTCGAGGACCGGGAGGCGTTGCAGACGCTGCGCGACGCGTTCACCGACGCCGAACTCGTCCACCGCTTCTATACCCGCTGGTTCGCCCTCGACGCCTCTATTCGCGACCTGTTCCCCCCCGAGATGGCCGGCCAGCGGGCCGCGTTCGGGCACGCACTGCATTGGCTTTACGGCGAACTGCTCGCCCAGCGCGCCGAGGAGCCGGTCGCCTTCCTGGCCCAGCTGGGCCGCGACCACCGCAAATACGGCGTGCTGCCAGCGCACTACACGACGTTGCGCAGCGCGTTGTCTGCGACGCTGCGCACCCAGCTGGGCAGCGCGTGGACGCCGGCCGTCGCCGAGGCCGCCGAACAGTCGCTGAACCTGTTCGCCGGGGTGATGAGCGGGGCCGCGGACTCCGACGACGCACCCGCCTGGTGCGACGGCACGGTCGTAGAGCACCACCGGGTGTCGCGGGACCTCGCGGTGGTGCGGCTGCGCCTGGACCGACCGCTGCGCTACCACCCCGGGCAGTACGTCAACGTGCACATTCCGCAGTGCCCGCGCCGCTGGCGTTACCTGTCGCCGGCCATCCCCGCCGACCCGGACGGTCAGATCGAGTTCCACGTCCGGGTGGTGCCCGGCGGCCTGGTCAGCAACGCCGTCGTCACCGAGACCATGCCGGGGGACCGTTGGCGGGTGTCGAGTCCGCACGGCGGATTCCACGTCGACCGCGACGGCGACGACGTGCTGATGGTCGCGGGCAGCTCGGGACTGGCCCCGCTGCGGGCACTGATCATGGATCTGAGCAGGTTCGCCGAGAACCCGCGGGTGCACCTCTTCTTCGGCGCCCGCTACCCCTGCGAGCTCTACGACCTGCGCACGCTGTGGCAGGTCGCCGCCCACAATCCGTGGTTGTCGGTCTCGCCGGTATCGGAGTACAACCGCGATCCGGCCTGGGCGGCCGAGTACCCCGACGTCTCGCCGCCGCGCGGACTGCACGTGCGCCAGACGGGCCGGCTGCCCGACGTCGTCACCAGGTACGGCAACTGGGGCGACCGGCAGATCCTGATCTGCGGCGGAGCCGACATGGTCCGCGCGACCAAGGCCGCGCTGATCGCCAAAGGCGCGCCCGCCGAACGCATCCAGCACGATCCGCTGTCGCGATAGGCCGCGGCGGATATCGCGGCGCACGCCCCGCGAGAACCGCGCCGAAAAGATCTGTGGATTTTTCGCGAATCGAACGCAATTCTGTGTCAGACGGCTGTTGAATAGTCATCTGCCGACACACGCGCCCGACGGGATATGCGGTTCCAGTTAGGAACAGGTGATGAGCTTCGCGGTGCTCCCTCCCGAGATCAACTCGGCGCGGCTACTGTTCGGCGCGGGCCTGGAACCTCTGCTGCGGGCGGCAGCGGCCTGGGACGGCCTGGCCGCCGAGCTGGGTCTGGCAGCGTCCTCGTTCTCCTCGCTGACCTCGGGACTTGTCGGCTCGTCGTGGCAGGGTGCGTCGGCGGTCGCGATGGCCAGTGCTGCGGCGCCGTATCTGGGTTGGTTGACGACGGCAGCGACGCACGCCGAGCAGGCCGGCACCCAGGCGCGGGTCGCCGCGGCAGCGTTCGAAGCCGCGGTGTCGGCGACCGTGCAGCCGGCGATCATCTCGGCAAACCGCTCCCAGTTCGTGTCGCTGGTGCTGTCGAACCTGTTCGGCCAGAACACCCAGGCGATCGCGGCCAGCGAAGCCCTCTACGAACAGATGTGGGCCCAGGACGTGGTCGCGATGTTCGACTACTACACCGGAGCCGCGGCCGCGGCGGCGGCCCTGGTCCCGTTCCCGGAAGGGTTGCTGAGCCTGCTGGGGGTCTCGGTTCCCGCCGCCGTCCCCAGCCTGGACGTCATCGCAGCCGCGGCCGCCCGCAGTTTCCGCAACCTCGGCTTCGCCGACATCGGTGTCGGCAACATCGGCAGCGGCAACATCGGCAACTTCAACATCGGCTCGGGAAACATCGGCAGCAACAACGTCGGCTTCGGCAACGTCGGCCCGGCGCTGACGGCCGCATTCGACAACTTCGGC
>NZ_JCALCF010000043.1:0-30699 GCF_059812185.1 Mycobacterium sp. NGS67 | reverse complement strand
CCCCAGAACACCAGCGTGAGGACCATGTCGGCGACGACGACGGAGATCAGGCTGGCCCGGATCGCTCGCCCGGAGGCGCGCCCGACGCCCTCGGGTCCGCCCGCGGCGTAATAGCCCTCGTAGCAGTGGATCGCGACGATCAGCAGCACGAAGACGACAGCCTTGACCACCGACAGGATCACGTCCGACGGCCGGATGAACGCGTCGAAGTAGTGATGATAGGTGCCCGACGACTGGTGATGCACCACGTTGACCACCAGCGAGCAGAACAGGTAGCTCAGCACCAACGACATCAGATAGAGCGGCACGATGGTGACGAGGCCGGCGACGACCCGCGGCGTCACGACGTACGGAATTGATTGAATGCCTTGCACTTCGAGGGCATCGATCTCCTCGGCGATCCGCATGGCACCTATTTCGGCGGTCATCCGGGTGCCGGCCTGGGCCCCGAATCCGATCGCCGCGATCATCGGGGCCATCTCACGGGTGTTGGCGTAGGCCGAGATGAAGCCGGTCAGCGGACCCATGCCGACCATGTCCAAGGCGGCGTACCCCTCGATGCCGACGGACGCCCCGATCGCAGCGCCCATGAACACCAGCACGCCGATCGTTCCGCCGCCGACGATGAATGATCCGTTGCCCCAGATCATGTCGACCAATATCGCGCCGGTGTGGCGCCGGTAGCGGGTGACGGTCCGCGGGATCGCGCCGAGCACCAGAAGCGCAAAGCCGGCCTGATGTCCGAGGCGTTCGAACATCGACAAGCCCCGCAGCGGTAGCCGGATCACACCGGCCAATCCTGGTGGCCGGTACCGGGAAGGCTGCGCCACGGATCCTGTCATCAGCCCACCTTCGTCGGCATGAAGATGGTGACGAACTCGGTGATCACCAGGTTGAGCAGGAACACCGCCACGACACCGACCACGACCGCCGCGTTGACGGCGTCGGCCACACCGCGCGGCCCGCCGTTGGCCTCCAGACCGCGCTGGCAGGAAACGAGGGTGACGACCACGCCGAAAAGCCATGTCTTGCACAGCGCGACGACGAGATCGGCGACGGTGGCGAAGGATCCGAACGAGGCGATGTAGCTACCGGGGGTACCGGACTGGAAAGCGACGTTGATGACGTAACCGGCGGACAACCCCATGAAGACGACGAAGACGCACAACAGCGGGGCCACCAACAGCATCGCCGCCAGCCGCGGCGTGACGAGCCGCTGCACCGGATCGATACCCATCACGCGCAGCGCGTCGACCTCGTCACGAATGCTGCGCGCCCCCAGGTCGGTGGTCACCGCCGCGCCCGCCGCGCCACCGAGCAGCAGCGCGCACACGATCGGCGCGGCTTGCCGGATGACCCCGAGCCCGCCCGCGGCGCCGGAGATCGACGTGGCGCCGACCTGCTGAATGAGGCTGCCGACCTGCACGGCGACGATGACACCGAACGGAACGGAGATCAGCAGCGCCGGTATCGCGGTGACACTGACGATGAACGAAGCCTGGTGCATGGTGTCCCGCCACGGGTGGCGTAACCGGAGCAGGTCGGCGATCAGATGAAGGCTGGCCTGCGCGGCCAGTTCGAAGAACCGTCCGAGGGTCTGTACCGAGCCGTCGATCTTGCCCAGCGCCCGTCGTCCCCGGCCGTCGTTCGACCGGTACGCGGCAGGCGCGGCCGGCGGCACGGCCGCGGGCACGTCGACGTCTGCTTCGATTACCGGATTCAACGCGGATCCCCGATCATATGGGCGCTTGTTGGTGAGTTCGCACAGTACAACACCGCGCATTAATCAGGCGAGTCCGAATCGTTATTTTTTTCTGTTATTCCGGCACGCTGTAAATTTGGTTTACACGGCGCCTATTCGCCTCATTGTTGGCGACGTCGAGTCAACTTTGAATTTATCGGATTATTTCTCCCAAATCCCGCTCAGGAGGTTTAGGCTGCGCTACACATTCACCGCTCCCCGCTCGGAAAGGTTTGCCGTCATGGTGGAAACAGCCGCGACACTGGCGAGGCCACTGGCCTCGCTGCGCAGCGAGTACGACGTGTTGATTCTCGGTTCCGGGTACGGCGGCGCCATCACCGCCGCGCGACTCGGGGTGGCGAATGCCCGCGGCGGCGGCAAGCTCGATATCGCGGTGCTGGAGCGGGGAGCCGAGCATCCGACCGGATCCTTCCCGGAGACGGAAAAGGCCGCCGCCGCCGAGCTGCGGTCTCCGCTGCGGCCGCTGGGTCTCATCGAACTCGAGCGTTTCCGCACCATCGACGTCATCCACGCCAACGGCCTCGGCGGCACCTCGCTGATCAACTTCAACGTGGCGATCGTGCCGGATCGGGAAGTGTTCCTGGCGTCCTGGCCGCGTGAGTTCCGGCAGTTGGCGGAACAGGCCCGCGACGGGGTCGGCGGGCTCGGCGAGTACTACGCGCGGGCCAAGCGGATGCTGGGCGCGGTCCCCTACGCCGAGAACGTGCCGCTGCGGCGGGTCGAAGCGTTCACGCAGATCGCCAAGAACGCGGGGGCCCAGCTGCAACTGCTGGATATCACCGTCAGCACCGAGGACCGGATCACCCGCTACGGCGTGCAGCGGCGCCGATGCCCCAACCACGGCGGCGACGGAACCGGCGACAACACCGGCTCGAAGAACACGCTGATGACCAATTACCTGCCGATGGCCGCGCACTTCGGGGTCGAGATGTTCGCCGGTATCGAAGCGCAGCGCATCGAACCGACCGGCGACGGCCGGTGGCGCGTGCTGGCCCGGCATACCGGCGGCAAGGGCGCCGAGATCGCGGTGACCGCGCGCCGGGTGGTGGTGGCGGCGGGGACGTTGGGCAGCAACGGCATCCTGTTGCGGTCCGGTCAGGCCGGACTCGGCCTGTCGGCTCGACTGGGCAAGAACTTCAGCGGCAACGGCGACAACTTCGGCATCGCCTACAACACCGACATGCAAACCGACACCCAGACCTGGGCGACCAGCGACGGGCCGCCCCGCTCCCTGCTGGCCTGCGGTCCCAGCATCACCGCGTCGATGCGCTTCGGGGCAGACCAGTCCGACCTGCGCAAACGCTTCACCGTGCAGGATCTGTCGCTGCCGCGCGCGCTGGTCGACAGCTTCCGCTTCGGGTTGATGGGACTGGCCGCGACCAGCTACCGCGACTACCGCAAGGACAAACTCGACCGGTGGCGGCGCGACATCGCGTTCAACACCGACGGCGCGATGAACCACTCCCTGGGGTTTCTGATCATGGTGCACGACAACTCCGACGGCGAGCTGGTGCTGCGCAAGAACGGCACTGTCAAGGTCGACTGGCCCGGCGCACCCACCGAACGCGTCTACCGGGACGTGGACGCGGTGATGCGGCCGGCGGTCGAAGCGATCGGTGGCACGTACATCAAGAACCCGCGCTGGGACAAGCGCTTCCTGGGCAAACACCTGATCACCGCACATCCCATGGGCGGGTGCGTCACCGCGGACAACGTCGATGCCGGGGTCATCGACCACGCCGGGCGGATCTTCCGGCCGGACGGCGGCACCCACGACGGGCTCTACGTCTGCGACGCCTCGGTGATCCCGCGTGCGATCGGCGTCAACCCGTTCCTGACCATTTCGATGTTCGCCGAGCGGACCGCCGAGCTGCTGCGCGAGGAACTTGACCTGCCCGGCTACGACCCGGCCGTCGAGGGCGACGACCGGGCCTGACCGGCGGTTCTAGGCGCGCAACGCGAAGAACCCGATCATCTCGTAGTGCTCCCGGGGCAACCGGAACAGGATCTTGCCCAGGTAGGTGCCCGGTACCACCTCGACCAGCTCGTCGCGGATACTGCGGATGATGACGTACGGGTTCTCCTTGACCTCGGAGTAGTCGATCACCATGACCTGCACGTCCGGGTCCAGCTTGCCGGCCTCGTTGTAGGTCTTGAAGTCGAACGCCAGGTTGCCCTCGGCCGCGTCCTTCATCTTGTACAGCGGCCACAGCAGCTTGGAGGGCAGCTTCGCGTTGGACGTCAGGCGGTTGTCGCCGGTATGGGCCGCCAAGTCGAAGCGCTTTCCCTGCCACGGCATCCACAGCCGGGTGACGAACCGGACGGCCGCGTCGACGATCTGGTTGGTGGTCGTCGTGACCAGGATGCCGTCCGTCGGCCCATCCAGGCTCACCGGCGCGGTGCCCCGGCGGAAGATCGCGTCCAGTTGCGCCTCGGCGGCTGCACTGTCGGATTTCGCCAGCTCTTTCAGCTCGACGATCCATTGCCAGGCTTCCTCCGCCGCCTGCCGTTCCCGAAGTTCGGAGACGCGGGTTTCGGCTGCTTCGATTGACATTTCATACCCTTTTCTGTGAGGCGGAGCGCAATGGCCCAGATGCTAATGCCGGCACAGCCCAAATGGGAATAGAAATTTCGAAATTGCAGCGGGTCGCTTTTCGGCCTTGAAAGTCAAATTGCTTTACACCGAATCGGTGTTTCGACTTTGCGTGTCGAATTCGTTTACAGCCAGGTGTCCTGGGTGGTGGTGGTGAGAAACGCCTCCAGGTCGTCGCGCCACTGAGCCGGGGTGTTCTTGTCCGGTTCGATGCCGGTGTATTCGCCGCGATAGAACAGCAGCGGCCGCGGCTTGATCTTGGGCAAGTCGGACAGCGAGTCGACCGCACCGAACACCACGAAGTGGTCGCCACCCTCGTGCACCGATGCCACCGTGCAGTCGATGTAGGCCAGTGAGCCTTCGATGATCGGCGAACCGAGTTGGGAAGGCCGCCAATCGATCCCGGCGAACTTGTCGGGTTCCTTGGACCCGAACCGCGCCGAGACGTGCTGCTGTTTCTCGGTGAGCACGTTGACGCAGAACCGCCCGCTCGCCTCGATCGCCTGCCAGGACCGCGACACCTTGGTCGGGCAGAACAGCACCAGCGGTGGGTCCAACGACAAGGCCGCGAACGACTGACACGCGAAACCGATCGGCACGTCGTCGTGCACCGTGGTGATGATGGTGATCCCGGTGCAGAATTGACCGAGCACGCTGCGGAACGTGCGCGGATCGAGAGGCGGGGCAGCCACGGTCAGCTCTTGAAGCCGACCGAGAAGTCGTGGCCCCACAGACTGACCGCCGTGCTTTCCCGGGCGATCCAGTCGTCGTCGGCGACTTGCCTTCCTTCACAACCGAATTCGACGTCGAAGCCACCCGGCGTCTTCATGTAGAAGGACAGCATCAGATCGTTGACGTGCCGGCCCAGCGTCGCCGACATCGGCACCTTCTTGCGCAGCGCACGGTCCAGGCACAGACCCACGTCGTCGGCGTTCTCCACCTCGACCATCAGGTGCACGATGCCACTGGGGGTCTGCCCGGGCATGAAGGCCAGACTGTGGTGACGAGGGTTGCAGCCCAAGAACCTCAACCAGGCCGGCGCTCCGTCGGCGGGTCGGCCCACGAGTTGTGGGGGCAGCCGCATGGAATCGCGCAACGTGAAGCCCAGGACGTCCCGGTAGAAGTGCAACGTTTCCGCGTCGTCACGGGTCGTCAGCACCACGTGTCCCAGCCCCTGCTCACCGGTGACGAATTTGTGTCCGTAGGGGCTGACCACCCGGCGATGCTCCAGTGCGACGCCGTGGAAGACCTCCAGGCAGTTGCCCGACGGGTCGGAGAACCGGATCATCTCGTCGACGCGACGGTCGGCCAGCTCGGCGGCGGTCGCCTCCTTGTACGGCGTGCCCTCGACTTCGAGCCGATTCCGGATCTCTTGCAGCCCTTCGGCATTCGCACACTCCCAGCCGGCCTCCGAGAGCCGGTCGTGCTCGCCGGGGACGACGACCAGCCGGGCCGGGAAGTCGTCCATGCGCAGATACAGGGCACCCTCGACGGTGCCCTTACCCTCGACCATGCCCAGGACCTTGAGCCCGTACTCGCGCCAGGCGGCCATGTCGGTGGCCTCGATGCGCAGATAACCCAGGGAACGGATGCTCATCTCGCACCTCCTACGAAATCGATGGTCAGCTTGTTGAACTCGTCGAACTTCTCCACCTGGGCCCAGTGCCCGCATTGCCCGAACACGTGCAGCTGGGCTCTGGGGATGGTCTTGAGCGCCACGAGCGCACCGTCGAGCGGGTTGACCCGATCCTCGCGGCCCCAGATCAGCAGCACCGGCTGACGCAGCTTGTACACCTCGCGCCACATCATGCCGAGCTCGAAGTCGGCTCCGGAGAACGACATTCCCATCGCGCGGGTCGCCGTGAGCGACTCCGGCGTGCTGGCCAACTCGAACCGCTGGTCGATCAGTTCGGGGGTGATCAGCTTCTGGTCGTAGACCATGACCCGCAGGAACGCTTCCAGGTTGTCCCGGGTCGGCTCCATCGAGAACTTCCCCAGGCGTTTGACACCCTCGGTCGGGTCCGGGGCGAACAGATTGACGCTCAGCCCGCCGGGGCCCATCAACACCAGCCGCCCGGCCAGGTCCGGGTAGTCCAGCGCGAACCGCACCGCGGTGCCGCCGCCCAGTGAATTGCCTACCAGCGGAGCGCGTTTGAGCCCGAGCTGGTCGAAAAGCCCCTTGAGCGCCCGGGCCGCATAGCGGTTGAACTGGCCGTGTTCGGCGCGCTTGTCGGAGTGCCCGTATCCGGGCTGGTCCACGGCCAGCACATGGAACCGCTCGGCCAGCACCGCGATGTTGCGCGAGAAGTTCGTCCAGCTCGACGCGCCCGGACCGCCGCCGTGCAGCAGCACCACCGTGGGGGCGTTGCCGATGCCCGCCTCGTGGTAGTGCAGTTTCAGCGGTCCGTCGACGTCGACTTCTGCAAAACGCGAGGTGGATTCGAAGGTGAGTTCCTCGGTGGCGGTCATGGCCTAGACCATGGTGTCGCCGGGCGGCAACCCGAACGCGTGGTTCCCGAAGATCTGGTAGGCCCGTTCCGGGTCGTTCGCGGCGTGCACCCGGCCCGCGTGCGCGTCACGCCAAAAGCGTTGCACCGGTTGCTCGATGCCCAACGCGGTGGCGCCGGACGCCTCGAACAGCCGGTCTATCGAGGAGATCGACCGCCCGGTGGCGCGCACCTGGTCGCGACGGGCGCGGGCACGCAGGTCGAACGGGATCTCCTGGCCGGCCGACAGCAGCGCGTACTCATCGCCGACATTGCCGATCAGTTGCCGCCAGGCAGCGTCGATGTCGCTGGCCGCCTCGGCGATGCGCACCTTGGCGAACGGGTCGTCCTTGGATTTCTCCCCGGCGAACGCCGCACGCACCCGCTTGCCCTGGTGCTCGACGTGCGCGTCGTAAGCGCCGTAGGCCATGCCGACGATCGGCGCCGAGATGGTGGTGGGATGCATTGTGCCCCAAGGCATCTTGTAAACCGGGGCGGTGTTGCGCTCATACCCGCCGGCGGTGCCGTCGTTCATCGCCTTGTACGACAGGAACCGGTGCCGGGGCACGAACACGTCCTTGACCACCACGGTGTTGCTGCCGGTGCCCTTCAGCCCGACCACGTGCCACACGTCGTCGATCTGGTACTCGCTGCGCGGGATCAGGAAGCTGCCGAAGTCGACCGGGCGCCCGTCCTTGATCACTGGGCCGCCCAGAAACGCCCAGGTGGCGTGGTCACATCCGGACGACCACTGCCATGCCCCGTTCACCAGGTAGCCGCCGTCGGCGACGACACCGGCGCCCATCGGCGCATACGACGACGAGATCCGCGTCTTGGTGTCCTCTCCCCACACCTCTTCCTGGGCCTGCTGGTCGAACAGCGCCAGGTGCCAGTTGTGCACCCCCAGGATGGAGCTGACCCAGCCGGTGGAACCGCAGGCGCTGGCGATGCGGCGCACGGCCTCGTAGAACAGGGTGGGGTCGCATTGCAGGCCGCCCCACTGCTCGGGCTGCAGCAGGGTGAAGAAGCCAACCTCGTCGAGTTCCTGCACCGTTTCGTCCGGCAGCCGGCGCAGATCCTCGGTTGCCTGAGCGCGCTCACGGATCCGCGGCAGCAGATCGTCGATGGCAGCTAACACCTGCTGCGCATCACGCTGTTGAATGGTGGTCACTTAGGTTTGCCTCCTGTGGGAGTGCGGGCTGAGTCGAGAACCGATGCGGCTGACTTAGGGAAAGACTAGAACACGTTCCGATTTGTGTCGAGCAGGGTATTCCTGCGGCTGGTAGAGATGCCAATCGGGTTTTCTATAACATGTTCTAGTTGAGATGGAAGAGAGGGCGGGCCTTGACCCAGGCGGATCTGGACCAAGCACCGGACGAACCGCTCGGCGACCATGTCCTGGAGCTGCAGATCGCCGAAGTCGTCGCCGAGACCGACGACGCGCGGTCGCTGGTGTTCGCAGTGCCCGACGGTGCGTCCATCCCGCCGGAACGGCTGCGCTACGCGCCCGGTCAGTTTTTGACCTTGCGGGTGCCCAGCGACCGCACCGGGTCGGTGGCGCGGTGCTACTCGTTGTGCAGTTCGCCGTTCACCGACGACGCGTTGACCGTCACCGTCAAACGCACCGCGGACGGGTACGCCTCCAACTGGCTGTGCGACAACGCGCACCAAGGCATGCGTATCCATCTGCTGGCGCCGTCGGGCACCTTCGTGCCCAAGACCCTGGACGGCGACTTCCTGCTGCTGGCCGCCGGCAGCGGAATCACCCCGATCATGTCCATCTGCAAGTCGGCGCTGGCCGAGGGCAGCGGACAGGTCACGCTGGTCTACGCCAACCGCGACGACCGCTCGGTGATCTTCCGCGACGCATTGCAGGACCTGGCCACCAAATATCCCGACCGGCTGACGGTGGTGCACTGGCTGGAGTCTTTGCAGGGCCTGCCCAGTGCGGCCGCCTTGGCTCACCTCGCCGCGCCCTTCACCGACCGGCCCGCGTTCATCTGCGGACCCGGACCTTTCATGGAGGCGGCGCGACAGGCGCTGGATGCGCTGAAAGTGCCGGTGCAGCAAGTGCATATCGAGGTGTTCAAGTCGCTGGAATCCGACCCGTTCGCCGCCGTCACGATCGACGACAGCGACGACGACGAGGCGGGACCGGCCACCGCGGTGGTCGAACTGGACGGGGAGACCCATACCGTCTCGTGGCCGCGCAGCGCGAAGTTGCTCGACGTGTTGCTGGCCAAGGGGCTCGATGCGCCGTTCTCCTGCCGGGAAGGCCATTGCGGCGCGTGCGCCACCACGCTGCGTGGCGGCAAGGTCACGATGGAGATCAACGACGTGCTCGAGCAGGAGGATCTCGACGAGGGTCTGATCCTGGCCTGTCAGGCTCATCCGGAAACCGACACGGTCGAGGTCACCTATGACGAGTAGGAACGACGACCTGTCAATCTCCCCGGAAATCTGATTCGGTAGAGGTCACAGCGCTAAGTTCTGCTCAGGTCGGTGGAAAGGGGAGCACGATGAAGCGGTTGGTACCGGGTCTTGCGCTGGTCGGGCTGATGCTGACGTTGCTGCCCGCCCCGACAGCCGTCGCCGGCAGCAACACCGCCACCACGTTGTTCCCGGTAGACGAGGCGAATCAGATCGAGACGCACACCTTCGTCAACTGCCACGGGAACGGCAGTTGCGACTTCGTTGCCGGGGCGAACCTGCGCACTCCCGACGGTCCGGCCGGCTTCCCGTCCGGTCTGTGGGCACGCCAGACCACCGAGATCCGGTCCAACAGTCGAGTGGCCTACCTGGATGCGCACGCGACCAGCCAGTTCGAGCGGGTGCACAAAGAGGGCGGGATCGACACGATCACCACCGTCTACTTCGGCGAGGGCCCGCCGGACAAGTACCAGACCACCGGCGTCATCGACTCGGTGAGTTGGTCGACCGGACAACCGATGACCAACGTCACCGTCTACGTCTGCACGCACATGCAGGTCGTCTACCCGGGGGTGAACCTCACCTCGCCCAGCACCTGCGCCGTCACCAACTTCGCCTGAGGCCGGCGCCGGCCCTCACCGCGAGCGTGAATCAGACGACGCTGCACCGGCGTGTCGGGTCGCAGGATTCACAGTCGACGTAGGGGCTTCTAGCGCGGCAGGCCCAACAACCTCTCGGCGGCCACGGTCAGCAGGATCTGCTCGGTGCCCCCCGCGATGGTCAGGCACCGGGTGTTGAGGAAGTCGAATACCGCCTGGTTGTGGACCAGCCCACCGCCCTCGGACACATCCATCATGTATTCGGCCAGCTTCTGCCGGTAGCGCACGCCGATCAGCTTGCGCACGCTGGACTGAGCCCCGGGGTCTTGCCCGCCGACAGCCAGCACCGCGATGCGCTGGTCCAGCAGCGCGCCGGACTGGGCCAACAGGATCAGGTCGGCCAGCCGGTCCTGCTGGGCGGCGTCCAGGTCGAGCTCGGCGAGCACCTTGAGCAATTCCTCCATCGGGTTGCCCAACGCGGTCCCGCTGGCCATCGCGATCCGCTCGTTGGCCAACGTGGTGCGGGCCAACCGCCAGCCGTCGTTGACCTTGCCGACCACCATCTCGTCGGGCACGAACACGTTGTCCAGAAAGACCTCGTTGAACAACGAGTCGCCGGTGATCTCGCGCAGCGGCCGGATCTCGATGCCGGGCGCCTTCATGTCGATGAGGAAGTAGGTGATGCCCTTGTGCTTCGGGACGTCCGGGTCCGTTCGGGCCAGGCACACCCCCCAGGCGGCCTTGTGCGCGGCCGACGTCCACACCTTCTGTCCGCTGAGCAGCCAGCCGCCGTCGCCTCGCACCGCTTTGGTGCGCAACGACGCCAGGTCCGAACCCGCCCCCGGCTCGGAGAACAGCTGGCACCACAGGAAGTCACCACGCAGGGTCGACGGCACGAATCGCTCGATCTGTTCGGGTGTGCCGTGCTCGAGGATGGTCGGTGCGGCCCACCAGCCGATCACCAAATCCGGCCGCTCGACGCCGGCCGCCGCCAGTTCCTGATCGATGAGCAGCTGCTCGGCCGGACCCGCGCCGCGCCCGTGCGGCGCCGGCCAGTGCGGCGCCTGCAGGCCGGCCTCGGCCAGGGCGGCCTGGCGCTTCTCGACCGGCAACTCAGCCACTTCGGCGACGGCCGCGCTGATCTCCGAACGCCGACCCTCGACTTCGGTCAGGTCGATGGACAGCTGCCGGCGCACGCCGTCCTGGGTCAGCGCCGCGACCCGGCGCAGCCAGAATTCCGCACCACCGAGGAATCGACCGATGCTGTGCGCCCGCCGCAGGTAGAGGTGAGCATCGTGCTCCCAGGTGCAGCCGATGCCGCCGAGCACCTGAATGCAGTCCCGCACGTTGGCCTTGGCGGCCCTGATGGTCAGACCGGCGGCGACGGCCGCGGCGATGGCGAACTGCCGAGCGTCGGGATCGGACGCCGCGCCGGCTGCATCGCCGGCGGCCACGTCGGCCTGCTCGGCGCGACACAACATTTGCGCGCACAGGTGCTTGATCGCCTGGAAGCTGCCGATCGGCTTGCCGAACTGCTCGCGCACCTTGGCGTAGGCGACCGCGGTCTCCAGGGCGTACCGGGTGACGCCCGCGGCCTCCGCCGCCAGCAGCGTCGCGGCCAGGTCGGCGACCCGTCCGGGCGGGGTGTCCAGCCGGATGGCCCGCGCCGACGTCAACTCCACGCGGGCCAGCGGGCGGGAGAAGTCGGCGGCGCGCAGCGGCTCGAGCGACACCCCGTCGGCGTCAGCGTCGATAAGCAGCCACTCTCCGTCGCCCGGCACCAACAGCACGCCGCCCGGTGCACCGCCGGACACCCACGGCAAGACCCCGGAAGCCACCGAACCGTCGAACCGCACCTCGCCTTCCAACGCCAGTCCGGCGAAACGTTCACCGGATATCAACGCGGCCAGGACTTCCGGATCCTCAACGACGAGAGTCGCCAGCGCGGTTGTGGCGACCGGACCGGGCACCAGCGCCTTGGCGGCCTCCTCGACCATGGCGCACAAGTCCGCGATGCTGCCGCCGGCTCCTCCGGCCTCCTCGGACACCGCAACGCCGAACAGGCCGAGCTCGGCCAACCCCGCGAACACCGGCCGCCAGGCGTCGGGCTCTCCCTGCTCCACGGCCCTGGCCACCACGGCGGCGGCCTGCCCCGAAGCCGCGCCGCGGGCCCAGTCGCGCACCAACTCGCGCGCTGCGAACTGTTCGTCGGTGACGGTCGCTACCACCAGCACTCCTCGGCGTCATCAAATTCACAGGGCAGGCAATCAATCATGCCCACTAGAACGTGTTCTAATAGTGGAAGCGATCAACCGTCAAGTCGACGGTATCAGGCCAGGACACGTCGTCGGCCCGGCTACGGGGAGGTGGGAGATTAACGCGAAGAATGCGTATCGTTTGCGATCAGATCGCCCGCACGAGGAGCCGCCCGCCGTATGTCGCCAGCGAACACGAGCAACGCTCGCGCTTCCGACAACCACCCTCGCGAGGTCGTGAACGTGGCGGTACTGGCTGAATCGGAGTTGGGGTCGGAGGCGCAGCGCGAGCGGCGCAAGCGCATCCTGGACGCCACCATGGCCATCGCGTCCAAGGGCGGCTACGAGGCCGTTCAGATGCGCGCGGTGGCTGATCGCGCCGACGTCGCGGTGGGCACGCTGTACCGCTACTTCCCGTCCAAGGTGCACCTGCTGGTGTCGGCGCTGGGCCGCGAGTTCAGCCGCATCGACGCCAAAACCGACCGTTCCGCGGTGGCCGGCGGCACCCCGTTCCAGCGGCTGAATTTCATGGTCGGCAAGCTCAACCGCGCCATGCAGCGCAACCCGCTGCTGACCGAGGCCATGACGCGCGCCTACGTGTTCGCCGACGCGTCGGCAGCCAGCGAGGTCGACCAGGTCGAGAAGCTGATCGACTCCATGTTCGCCCGGGCCATGAGCGACGGCGAGCCGACCGAGGACCAGTATCACATCGCCCGGGTCATCTCCGACGTGTGGCTGTCCAATCTGTTGGCATGGCTGACCCGGCGCGCCTCGGCCACCGACGTCAGCAAGCGCCTGGACCTGGCCGTGCGGCTGCTGATCGGCGATCACGAGAACTGCTAATCGCGATCGCAAGAGCGGCCGCTAGGCCGCTCGCAGCGGGTCGCGACCATCGGACCAGTCGCGATCGCAAGAGCGGCCGCTAGGCCGGCGGGCCGCAGGTCCGCCCCCGGACCAGTTCGGTGCCCAGCAATTCGACCACCGGCAGGCCGGACCGCGGCGGTTGCAGCACCAGTTCACCCGCGCGGCGGCCCTTCTGCAGACTGGGCTGCGCCACCGTCGTCAACCCGCGGCTGATCGCGTCCTCGACGCCGTCGAAACCCGTCACCGTCATCTGGCCCGGCACGTAAATGCCGTGTGCGCGAAGGTAATCCATCGCCGACAGGGCCAGGATGTCGGCGGTGCACATCAGCGCGGTGATCCGCGGATTGGCCTGCAGAGCCACTCTGGCGGCGTCGCCGCCCGAAGTGGGCAGGTGCTCATAGCTTTCCACTACCGTCAGCGAATCCGGATCGACGCCGGCGACCGCCATCGCCTCCCAGACCCCGATGATGCGTTCGCGCTGCACGTCGAACGTCGGCGACATCAACCGTTCGGCGTCGACCAGCCCTTGACGCCGGTCGCGTCCCAGTCGCATGGTGAGCAGCCCGATCTCTCGATGTCCCAACCCCAGCACGTGGTCGGCGATTCGGCGCATCGCCGCGCGGTCGTCGATGCCGACCCGCGACACCGCCGACAAGCCCACCGGCTGATCGACCACCACCACCGGTAGCCGCCGTTGCAGCACTACCTGCAGGTAGGGGTCGTCGTCGGACACCGAATACACCACGAACCCGTCCACCCCGGCGCCCAGTACCGCCGTGGTGCCGTCCTCGATGCTGCGACTGGGACCCACGGACACCAGCAACAGCCCCTGACCGAGCTCCTCGCACGACTGCGCCAGTCCTGCGACGAAGTCCCGTGCCGCCGGGTCGCTGAAGGAATAGGTCAACGCCTCGGTCATCACCAGACCCACCGCACCGGCCTTGCGGGTACGCAACGATCTGGCCACCGGATCGGGGCCCGCGTACCCGATGCGTTTCGCGGTGGCGAGCACCCGCTCACGAAGTTCCGGGGAGAGTTGGTCGGGCCGGTTGAAGGCGTTGGAGATCGTGGTGCGCGATACCTTGAGCTCGGCTGCCAACGACGCCAGAGTCGCCCGCCTGCGCGGTGTGGGACTCACGTTCGGTGAGGCTACCGCGGTTTCCGGGCCGCAGCTGCAAGACGGCGCGGGTGTCGGAGGCCGGGGTCGTTCGGCGACATCGACACAGCCAGCGCCTAAGCTGATGAGGCGCCGGCTGATGGGGCCTGCGAGGTGCTTGGGGAAGGGGGAACAGTGCGCCAGCAGATCGCCGCGGTCGTCGCGCTGAGCGGGGCGTGCCTGCTCATCGGCGGTTGCACAGACGTGATTGACGGCAAGGCCATGGCAGGCGACAAGACCGGTCTGGCTAATCAGACTCCGATCTCGGTCAGCGCCCTGGACAACCTCCTGCTCGACACCAGCCAGATCAACAGCGTCCTGGGTGCGACGTCGATGAAGGTGTGGTTCAGCGCCAAAGCCATGTGGGACTGGAGCAAGAACGTCAGCGACAAGAACTGCCTGGCCGTCGACGGCGCC
Organism: Mycobacterium sp. NGS67; assembly: GCF_059812185.1. Classification (NCBI taxonomy): domain Bacteria; kingdom Bacillati; phylum Actinomycetota; class Actinomycetes; order Mycobacteriales; family Mycobacteriaceae; genus Mycobacterium; species Mycobacterium sp. NGS67. The sequence continues at coordinate 16,137 of NZ_JCALCF010000043.1, read as the reverse complement.
GCGCAGGAAAAGGTCTACGCCGGGACCGGGTGGAAGGCGATGCGCGGGCAGCGCCTCGACGACAGCATCGACGACTCCAAGAAACGCAAGCACTACGCGATCCAGGCGGTGGTGGCCTTCCCGAACGCCCAGGACGCCAGCAACTTCTACAACTCCTCGGTGCAGAGCTGGAAAGCCTGCGGCAACCGTCGCTTCAACGACGTCAGCCCCAACCAGCCCGACACCATCTGGACGGTCAACGATGTCACCGACCAGAACGGCATGCTCAACACGTCCGAAGTCCAGGAGAACGGCGACGGCTGGGCGTGTGAACGTGCCCTGACGGTGCGCAACAACATCGCGGTCGACATCGTGACGTGCGCCTACTCCGAATCCGGCACCGCGGCAGTCGACATCGCCAACCAGATCGCCGGCAAGATCGCCAAGCTGTAGGCCGAATTGCGCCGCATCGACCTCAACGCCGATCTGGGTGAAGGATTCGGCGTCTGGCGACTGGGTGACGACGAAGCCATGCTCGGGATCGTCACCAGCGCCAACGTGGCGTGCGGCTTCCACGCCGGTGACCCGGCCGGCCTGCTGCGGGTGTGCCGGTCGGCCGCCGAGCGGGGGGTGCGGATCGGCGCACAGGTGAGTTACCGCGACCTGGCCGGATTCGGCAGGCGGTTCATCGACGTCGACGCCCAGGACCTGCATGCCGACGTGATCTACCAGATCGGCGCACTGCAGGCGTTGGCACAGGCCGGCGGTGCGGCGGTGTCCTACGTCAAACCCCATGGGGCGCTGTACAACACGATCGTCACGCATCGGGAACAGGCCGCCGCGGTCGCTGCTGCGATACATGATGTGGACGCTGCGCTGCCGGTGCTGGGGATGACCGGATCGGTGTTCTTCGACGAGGCCGAAAGCCGAGGTCTGCGCACCGTCGCGGAGGCCTTCGCCGATCGCGCCTACACAGCTGAGGGCCGGTTGGTGCCCCGTCGCGAACCCGGTGCGGTGCTGCATGATCCGACGCAGATCGCCCAACGGGTAACGGCCATGGTGGCCTCGGGCGAGGTGCCGGCAGTCGACGGCTCCCCGGTTGCAGTGACGGTGGAATCGGTTTGCGTGCACGGTGATTCGCCGGGCGCGGTGGCGATCGCGGCCGCGGTGCGTGACGAGCTGCTGGCCGCCGGGGTCGAGTTGGGCGCGTTCTGCTGATGCGGCTCAAACTGGGACGGCCCGACCTCGGACAGTATTCGGATCGGTTCGATGTTCCTGCCGCCCAACCTGATTCGCCGCTGTGGGCGACCTGGATGGGGGTGGCGACACTGCTGCTGGACGACGGGTCGTCGGCGTTGCTGACCGACGGCTACTTCTCCCGTCCGGGACTGGCACAAGTGGCCGTCGGCAAGGTCGCGCCGTCGGCCGCGCGCGTCGACGGCTGCCTGGCCCGGGCCAAGGTATCTCGGCTCGCCGCCGTCATACCGGTGCACACCCACATCGACCACGTCATGGATTCCGCGTTGGTCGCCGAGCGTACCGGCGCCCAGTTGGTCGGTGGTGAGTCGGCGGCCAACGTCGGCCGCGGACACGGCCTCCCAGAGGACCGTCTGGTAGTCGCGGTCTCCGGTGAGCCAATCGCGTTGGGGGCCTACGAGGTTACGCTAGTCGAGTCGCATCACTGCCCGCCCGACCGGTTTCCCGGGACGATCGACGCGCCGTTGGTGCCACCGGTGAAGGCGTCGGCCTACCGCTGCGGCGAGGCGTGGTCGACGTTGATTCACCACCGGCCATCAGCGCGACGGCTGCTGATCCAGGGCAGCGCCGGTTTCGTCGAGGGCGCACTGGCCGGATACCGAGCCGAGGTCGCCTATCTCGGTGTCGGACAACTGGGTCTGCGGCCGCGCTCATACCTGGTCGACTACTGGACCGAGACGGTACGCACAGTGGGAGCGCGCCGCGTGGTTCTCATCCACTGGGACGACTTCTTCAGCTCGCTGTCAGAACCGTTGCGGGCCATGCCATACGCAGTTGACGACCTGGACGTGTCCCTTCGCATCCTCGACGAGCTGGCAGCCCAGGACGGTGTCGAGATCCACATGCCGACGGTGTGGCGGTACGAAGATCCCTGGCGTTAGAAGCGAATTCAGCCTTGGCCCTGATCCTCAGCCTGATATCGCTCGTTGTCGTCCTCGGCTTTGCCGTGGCCCGCCCCCGCGGATGGCCGGAAGCCGCTGCGGCCGTACCCGCAGCCGCCATGCTGATTGCAGTTGGCGCCATCTCACCAAGCCAGGCCGCGGCGCAAACCTCCGGACTGGCCCGCGTGGTCGCCTTCCTCGGAGCGGTGCTTGTGCTGGCCAATCTGTGTGACGCCGAGGGTCTGTTCGAAGCGGCCGGCGCAGCCCTGGCGCGTGCGACGGCAGGGTCGACCGGGTTGCTGCGACAGCTGTTCGTCATCGCCGCTGTCATCACTGCGGTACTCAGCCTGGACGCGACCGTGGTGCTATTGACTCCGGTGGTGCTGGCCACCGTCCGGCAGCTGCGAACTCCGTTGCCCCCGTACGCTTATGCCACAGCCCACCTGGCCAATGCGGCCTCGCTGCTGCTTCCGGTGTCGAATCTGACCAACCTTCTTGTCTACCGCGGCGCGAATATCTCGTTCACCAGGTTCACGTTGCTCATGGCGCTGCCGTGGCTGTCCGCGGTCGCTACGGTCTATCTGGTCTTCCGGTTGTTCTTTGCGCGGGACTTGCGGGTCGACCCAGACCGTACCCAAATCGGTCCGCCGGCGCGTCCGCCGCTGTTCGTTCTGCTGGTCGTGGCGCTGACGCTCGTCGGGTTCGTCGCCGCCGAGTCGCTTGACGTGGCACCCGCATGGGCCGCCCTGGCCGGGGCCACAGCGTTGGGGTTGCGGAGTCTCCGGCAGAGGCACATCTCGCTGACAGAGATCGTTCGCTCGGCGAATCTGCCGTTCCTGGTGTTCGTGCTCGCGCTGGGCATTGTGGTTCAGGCGGTAACGCTGAACGGGATGTCGGCGCGGATGTCGGCGTTCCTGCCAGCCGGGTCGAGCCTGCCGGCGCTGCTCGGTATCGCCGCCGTGGCCGCCGTGCTGGCCAACCTGGTAAACAATCTGCCCGCGACACTGGTGTTGGTGCCGCTGGTCGTGGCCAGCGGTCCGGCGGCCGTGCTGGCGGTGTTGATCGGTGTCAACATCGGACCGAATCTGAGCTACGCCGGATCGCTGTCCAACCTGTTGTGGCGACGGGTGCTGCGGAGCCATGATGTGCCGACCGGCGTTGGCGAATACACGCGACTCGGGTTGTGCACGGTGCCGCCCGCTCTGGTGGTGGCGGTGGTGGCTCTGTGGGCGAGCGTGCAACTGTTCGGTGTGTAGTTGTTCCTGCGCGCCCTAACTTCTGCGTTGACGTGCGATTTCGGCGAGCACCACCCCGGCGGCAACTGCGGCGTTCAGCGATTCGGTCCGACCCGCCATCGGGATCGACACCACCTCGTCGCAGTTCTGGCGCACCAACCGGGACAACCCCTTACCCTCCGAGCCGACGACGACAACGATCGGATCGGTGCCGTCCAGCTCGTCCAGCGGGGTGTCACCGTCGGCGTCGAGCCCGACCACGCGCAACCCGCGATCGGCCCAATCCATAAGTGTCCTGGTCAGATTCGTCGCTCGGGCCACCGGTATCCGGGCTGCCGCCCCAGCGCTGGTGCGCCACGCGACGGCGGTCACCGAGGCCGACCGACGCTGCGGGATGACCACGCCGTGGCCGCCGAACGCCGCCACCGACCGCACGATCGCACCGAGGTTGCGCGGATCGGAGATGTTGTCCAGCGCGACCAACATCGCCGGGGGCGCGGCCAGTGCGGTTGCGACCAGGTCGTCGGGGTGGGCGTAGTCGTACGGCGGCACCTGTAACGCGATGCCCTGATGCAGATGGTTGGCGGTCATCCGGTCCAGGTCGCTGCGCGGCACCTCCAGGATCGAGATTCCCGAATCGGCTGCGCGAGAGACGGATTCGTTGAGCCGCTCGTCCGCCTCGACGCCCAGCGCCACATATAGCGCGGTGGCCGGCACACCGGCGCGCAGGCATTCCAGCACCGGGTTGCGGCCTAGCACCGTCTCGGTCTCCTCGACCTTCCGGGCCGGGCGCTGCGGTTGGGCCTTGGCCCGCTTGGCTGCCGGATGATTGGGCCGCAGATGCGCCGGCGGCGTCGGCCCGCGCCCTTCCAGTCCGCGACGGCGCTGGCCACCCGAACCGACGGTCGGACCTTTCTTGGTACCGGTCTTACGGATGGCTCCCCGGCGCTGCGAATTGCCGGCCATCTACTTGCCGTCACCACCCAGCGTCCACTGCGGACCGTCGGCGGTGTCGGTGACCTCGATGCCGGCCTGCTTGAGCCGGTCCCGGATCTCGTCGGCCAGGGCCCAGTTTCGCTCCTCGCGAGCCTTCTGCCGGTTCTGCAATTCGGCCTGCACCAGCACGTCGACGGCGGCCAACGCGGCCGAGGTCTCGTCTTTGGATTCCCAGCGCTCGTCGAGCGGATCGCAGCCCAGGATGCCCGTCATCGCCCGGATGGCACCGGCGGCGTGCAACGCACTCTCGTGATCCCCGGCATCCAGCGCGCGGTTGCCGTCGGCGCGGGCCTGGTGGATCTCGGCCAGCGCCGCCGGCACCGACAGGTCGTCGTCGAGCGCCGCGGCGAATCGGGGCGTCCATTCGCCGGGGCAGACGGCTCCCACCCGGCTGCGCACCCGGTGCAGGAAATCCTCGAGCCCGACATAGGCCTTCACCGCGTCCTGCAGTGCGACCTCGGTGTACTCCAGCATCGAACGGTAATGCGCGCTGCCCAGGTAGTAGCGCAGTTCGGCCGGTCGCACCCGCTGCAGCATCGCGGGGATGGCCACCACGTTGCCCAGCGACTTGCTCATCTTCTCGCCGCCCATCGTCACCCAGCCGTTGTGCAGCCAGAAGCGGGCGAACCCGTCCCCGGCGGCACGGCTCTGGGCGATCTCGTTCTCGTGGTGCGGGAAGATCAAATCCATTCCGCCGCAATGGATGTCGAATTCCGGTCCGAGATAGGTGCGGGCCATCGCCGAGCATTCGATGTGCCAACCGGGACGTCCGCGCCCCCACGGCGAGGGCCACGACGGCTCGCCCGGCTTTTCGCCCTTCCACAGGGTGAAGTCGCGCTGATCGCGCTTACCGGTGGCCACGCCTTCGCCCTGGTGGACGTCGTCGATGCGGTGTCCGGACAGTTGCCCGTACTCCGGGTAGCTGAGCACGTCGAAGTAGACGTCGCCACCGGCGGCGTAGGCGTGACCGGTTTCGATCAGGCGTTCCATTAAGTCGATCATCTGGGTGATGTGGCCGGTCGCGCGTGGCTCGGCGGACGGGGGCAACACGTCCAGCGAGTCGTAGGCCGCGGTGAATGCCCTTTCGTGGGTGGCCGCCCACTCCCACCAGGGCCGGCCGGCGGCGGCCGCTTTGGTGAGGATCTTGTCTTCGATGTCGGTGACGTTGCGGACGAAGGCGACGTCGTAGCCACTCGCGGTCAGCCAGCGGCGCAGGATGTCGAACGCGACGCCGCTGCGGACGTGGCCGATGTGCGGTAGCCCCTGCGGGGTGGCGCCGCACTGGTAGATCGAGACGTGTCCGGGCCGTAACGGCGCGAAGTCACGCACGGCACCGGTCGCCGTGTCATGGAGCCGCAGGCCGGCACGATCGGTCACGACGTGCCAGCTTACTGCCTGCACTCGGGCCGCCCGGCGCGAGCGTCACGCCAGAGCGACGGTCAGCGCCGAACGTCACCCCAGCGTGGCTCACGAGCGCGGGTTCAGCGCAGCGGAAGGACCATCGCCGTGGCGATGGCGGCCAGGCCCTCACCCCGTCCGGTGAGCCCGAGCCCGTCGGTGGTGGTGGCGGCCACCGACACTGGGGCGTTGAGCAGCCTCGACAGCACCGCCTGAGCCTCGGAGCGCCGCCCGCCGATCTTCGGCCGATTCCCGATCACCTGGACGGCCGCATTGCCCACCCGGTAACCGTCCTCGGTGAGCAGTTCGATCACGTGCCGAAGCATGTCGGCGCCGCTGACGCCCTGCCAGCGTGGCTCGTCGACCCCGAAGACACCGCCGATGTCACCCAGTCCGGCTGCGGAGAGTACGGCGTCACACAGCGCGTGCACCGCGACGTCGCCGTCGGAGTGTCCGGCGCAGCCGTCCGCACCGGGGAACAACAGGCCCACCAGCCAGCAAGGACGGCCGGGTTCGATGGGGTGCACGTCGACACCCAACCCGACGCGTGGCGACTGGATCACTGGCGGGCTATCGACTTGGCCAGCAACAGATCCAACTGGGTGGTGATCTTGAATGCCAGCGGGTCACCGTCGACCACCTGGATCTGTCCGCCGACCTGCTCCACCAAAGATGCGTCGTCGGTGAACCCGCCGGTGTCGGCGCGACGGTAGGCGCGGGTCAACAACTCGGTCGAGAATCCCTGCGGTGTCTGCACTGCGCGCAGACCCGCCCGCTCCGGCGTGCCCAGAACCACCCCGTTGGCATCGACCGCCTTGATGGTGTCGGACAGCGGCAGTCCGGGCACGACGGCGCTGTGGCCTGCCCGCAACGCCTCGACGACCCGCACGATCAGCGCGGGGGGTGTGAGCGGGCGAGCCGCGTCGTGCACCAGCACGTACTCCGTCGACTCCGCGATCGCCGACAGCGCCAACTGCACTGATTCGGCGCGGGTCGGCCCGCCGGCGACGATCGTGGCGAGGTGGCCCAGGATCAGCTTCGCCTCGTCGGTGCGGTCAGGCGGCACCGCCACGACGACGGTGTCGACGACACCCGATGCCCGCAGACCCTCGACGGCCCGCTCGACCAGCGACTGCCCTTCGAGTTGATAGAACGCTTTGGCCACACCCGCGGCCAGCCGTTGCCCCGACCCCGCGGCCGGGACGATCGCCGCTACGTTTCCCGCGCCCATATACGAGCCCCGGGCGGTTCAGGAGGCGTTCAGGAAGCTGCCGCCAGAACCTCGTCCAAGATGGTTTCGGCCTTGGCGTCATCCGTGCTCTCGGCCAGCGCCAACTCGCCGACCAGGATCTGCCGGGCCTTGGCCAGCATCCGCTTCTCGCCGGCGGACAGGCCGCGCTCCTGGTCGCGCCGCCACAAGTCGCGCACTACCTCGGCGACCTTGTTCACGTCGCCGGAAGCCAGCTTCTCCAGGTTGGCCTTGTACCGACGCGACCAGTTGGTCGGCTCTTCGGTGTGCGGTGCGCGCAGCACCTGGAAAACCTTGTCGAGGCCTTCCTGGCCTACGACATCGCGGACGCCGACGTACTCGGCGTTGTCAGCGGGCACTCGAACGGTCAGGTCACCCTGCGCAACTTTCAAGACGAGATACTCTTTTTGCTCCCCTTTGATGGTTCGAGTTTCGATCGCCTCGACTAACGCAGCACCGTGATGTGGGTAGACAACGGTGTCACCGACCTTGAAGATCATCTGATTCGAGCCCCTTTCGTTAGTTAAGTCTAACACGCGGGCCCGGCGCGTGTGGAACAACGGTGCAGGTCAGAGGCACGCCACGCGCAGATTAGGGGTTGACAGGCGGGCTCAGACGTGCAGGGGGATTATCTTCGGTGACGCATTCGGCCCCCTGGGCACGGGTCCGAATCCGCCCTCTGAGGGTACCTTGTTGGGTTCGACGGAATTCGGCGGGGCTGTCCGCCCTGCGACATCCCCGGTCCCCGCTACCGCCCGCGGTGCCTTGCTACTACTGTCCATAGTTGAAAACCGAAGTCCGTGAAGTCCGTGCGCCGAGCAGGAGGCATTGAGTGAACCGGTTAAACATCCGCCTGCCCAAGCTAACCGCCTCGTTGGCGACCGCCGGCATGGCTGTCGCCGTGCTCAGTGGCTGTGGCACCGGTCAGATCTCCCAGACCGCGGCGCAGGAACCCGCCGTCAACGGCAACCGGCTCACCATCGGCCAACTGGCGCTGCGCGACATCCGCATCCAGGCCACTCAGACCGGCGACTTCCTGCAACCAGGCCGCACGGTGGACTTGGTGCTGGTGGCGGTCAACGATTCGCCGGACAAGAGCGACCGGCTCACCGGCATCACCAGCGAAATCGGTTCGGTGACGCTGGCCGGGGACGCGAAGGTGCCGGCTTCCGGGATGCTGTTCATCGGCACCCCGGACGGACAGTCGGTGGCCCCCGGCCCGCCGGGATCCACCGGCGCCGCGAAGGCGACCGTGAACCTGTCCAAGCCCATCACCAACGGGCTGACCTACAAGTTCACCTTCAAGTTCGAGAAGGCCGGCGAGGGCAGCGTGCAGGTACCGATCTCGGCCGGTGTGGAACAGTCGCAGCAGCCGGCTCCGCATCACTCCTGAACCGCCTGTCGATCCAGGGATCTGTCGGACCCCGCAGATACGGTCACGTTCGTGGCCAATGCACGTTCGCAATACCGCTGCTCGGAATGCAGCCATGTCAGCGCCAAATGGGTGGGACGCTGCCTGGACTGCGGTAGCTGGGGCACGGTTGAAGAAGTCGCGGTGCTGGCCGCGGTCGGTGCCGGCCGGCGCTCGCCGGCGCCGTCCTCGCGGGCGGTGCCGATCAGTTCCGTCGAGGCCGACACGAGTCGGCACCGATCGACCGGGGTCGACGAACTCGACCGGGTACTGGGCGGTGGTGTCGTCGCCGGGTCGGTGACGCTGCTGGCCGGTGAGCCCGGGGTGGGCAAGTCCACCCTGCTGCTCGAGGTCGCCCACCGGTGGGCACAGCGCGGGCAACGCGCCCTGTACATCTCCGGTGAGGAATCCGCCGGGCAGGTGCGGCTGCGGGCGGATCGGATCGGCTGCGGCGGTGACGAGGTCTATCTGGCCGCCGAATCCGACCTGCACACGGTTCTGCAGCACGTCGAAACGGTGCGGCCGGCGCTGGTCATCGTCGACTCGGTGCAGACGATGTCGACCAGCGAAGCCGACGGCGTCGCCGGCGGGGTGACCCAGGTGCGTGCGGTGACGGCGGCGCTGACCGCCGTGGCCAAGACCAAGGGTGTCCCGATGATCCTGGTCGGGCACGTCACCAAGGACGGCGCGATCGCCGGTCCGCGCTCGCTGGAGCACCTGGTCGACGTGGTCCTGCATTTCGAGGGCGACCGCAACAGTTCGCTGCGCATGGTCCGCGGCATCAAGAACCGGTTCGGCGCCGCCGACGAGGTCGGTTGTTTCCTGTTGCACGACAACGGAATCGAAGGCGTCGCCGACCCGTCACACCTGTTCCTGGACCAGCGGCCGACACCGGTACCCGGCACCGCGATCACGGTGACGCTGGACGGAAAACGCCCGCTGATCGGGGAAGTCCAGGCCCTGCTGGCCGAGCCGAACGGCGGTTCGCCCCGCCGGGCCGTCAGCGGTATCGACCATTCCCGGGCCGCGATGATCACCGCCGTGCTAGAGAAGCACGGCAAGCTGAAACTCGGCGCCGTCGAGATCTACCTGTCCACCGTCGGCGGCATGCGGTTGACCGAACCGTCGTCGGACCTGGCGATCGCGACCGCGCTGGCGTCGGCGTGGGCCGGCCTGCCGCTGCCCACCACCGCGGTGATGATCGGCGAAGTGGGCCTGGCGGGTGACCTGCGCCGGGTGCACGGCATGGAGCGGCGGCTGGCCGAAGCCGCCCGCCAGGGATTCAACGTCGCGTTGATTCCGCCGGGCTGCGCCGCCGTCCCGGCCGGAATGCGGGCCTTGACCGCGGCCACCATCCGCGAGGCGCTGCACCACATCGTCGACATCGCCGACCATCACAGCTTCGAGCCGCCGCCGCTCCAACAACTCGACGGCACCGGATAGGGGTCCCGCCCAGCCGCCCGGCGTAGCAGAATGCTCGCTGTGACTCGTCCGACCCTGCGTGAGGCCGTTGCCCGCCTGGCCCCCGGCACCGGGCTGCGCGACGGCCTGGAACGCATCCTGCGTGGCCGCACCGGCGCCCTGATCGTGCTCGGTCACGACGAGAGCGTCGAGGCCATCTGCGACGGCGGCTTCTCACTGGACGTGCGCTACGCCCCGACCCGGCTACGTGAACTGTCCAAGATGGACGGCGCCGTCGTGCTGTCCACCGACGGCAGCCGCATCGTGCGGGCCAACGTGCAGCTGGTCCCGGACCCTTCGATCCCCACCGACGAGTCGGGGACCCGGCACCGCTCGGCGGAACGGTCGGCGATCCAGACCGGCTACCCGGTGATCTCGGTCAGCCATTCGATGAACATCGTGACCGTCTACGCCGGCGGTGAGCGCCACGTGCTGACCGACTCGGCGACCATCCTGTCGCGTGCCAACCAGGCGATCGCGACCCTGGAGCGGTACAAGACCAGGCTCGACGAGGTCAGCCGGCAACTGTCCCGGGCCGAGATCGAAGACTTCGTGACGCTGCGCGACGTGATGACGGTGGTGCAGCGGCTCGAACTGGTCCGGCGCATCGGGCTGGTCATCGACAACGACGCCGTTGAGCTGGGCACCGACGGGCGCCAGTTGCGGCTGCAGCTCGAGGAACTGCTGGGCGGCAACGACACCGCCCGCGATCTGATCGTGCGCGACTACCACGCCAGCCCCGAGCCACCGGCCGAGGCGCAGATCGCCGCCACGCTTGCCGAGCTGGATGCGCTGTCGGACACCGACCTGCTCGAGCTCACCGCACTGGCCAAGGTCTTCGGGTATCCGACGACAGCCGAGGCCCAGGATCAGGCGCTGAGCCCGCGCGGCTACCGCGCCATGGACGGCATCCCCCGACTGCAGTTCGCCCACGTCGACCTGCTGGTCCGGTCGTTCGGAACGCTGCAGGGGCTACTGGCGGCCAGCGCCAACGACCTGCAATCCGTCGACGGCATCGGCGCGATGTGGGCCCGGCACGTACGCGAGGGGCTCTCGCAACTGGCCGAGTCGACCATCGCCGATCACTGAGCCCTGCCACGGCCTGTCTTGACGATCGCGGCGGAAACACCCAGAAGACGGTTCCCCGCGGGCAGGGTAGGACCGTTCTGGCTGCTCCACTACTTCGAGTGTGAATCCTTGGCTTTGCGTGTGAAGCGACGGCTTTCGGAGTGAGCCGACGGTGGGAAAAACGGCGAAATCCCGCCAAGGCTTCACCCGCAAGGCCCAGTTTTCACACTCAAAGCCCAGCTTTCACGCAACGCCCAGGCGTCCCGCTGAACGCCCAAGTTCACCCGAACGCGGCAGCGATCAGCCGCCCGTCGGCGGGGCCTCCGGCATCGGCGCCTGAGCGGGTCCCGGCGCGGGCGCCGGACCGGGCGGCTGCGGCGGCTGGTTCAGTACGAACGGGACCGGCTGCGAGCGCAGGTTCCCCAGCTGCACGACCAGGTTGTAGGTGCCCGGTCCGATCGCCGGCCGCGGCAACGGGCACTTCGGCGCGGACCCCATCCCGGTCCAGGTCACCGCGGTGGTCACCTGCTCACCCGGGGTGAAGGTCTTTACCAGCGTCTCGTTGGACGGCGCGCAGTCCAGGTTGGACCACAGCCGCTTGTTGTCCAGCGAGTAGACGTAGGCGGCGAGCACCGCGGCGCCGACATCGCGCTTGCAGGACACCAAACCGATGTTGGTGACGACCATCGTGAACTTCGGCTGGTCACCGATGTAGTACTGCGGCGAGTTGGTCAGCCCCTTGACCGCCAGCGTCGAATCCGGGCAGTCGTCGCCCTCCTTCAGAACCGGCGGCGGTTGCACGGCGGCGGTCGGCGTCGGCGCCTCCGGGTTCACCGTCCCCGGCGGCGCACCCGGGGCGGGCGCCCCGGTCTGTCCGGCCGGCTGTGGCGCGCCGGGCGCTTGAGGCGCGTTCGACCCCAGGTTCCCTTGCGCCGTGGTGCCCTTGTCGGCCGGCTTCGCTCCGGCGTCACTACTGACGAATGCGATGACGATGGCGACGGCTATCCCGATCGCGACAACCGCGATGCCCAGGGCAAGTCCCCTGCGCCGCCAGTAGATCTCGGTGGGTAGCGGGCCTCGCGGTTCCAGATCCAGCACATTTACACGGTAGGGCCAGGTCACGCAGACGCGTCCGACCCGCGTCGGCGTGTCGCGCGGTTAACCGGTCGACGGCCGTGTTAGTAGCCGCACCGCACTGCCGTCAGGCGGTCTTGCTTTCTGGCTCAGCTCCGATGTCGCCCTCGGTGTGGACCAGCTCCGCGCGTCCTTCGGCCAGGCGGTAGGTGACGCCGGCTATTCCCAACACGCCGTCCGCCACACGCTTGGCGATGATCGTCGAACGCTCCATCAACTGCGCCGCGGTCTCGCGTACGTGTCGCTCCTCGAATTCGTCGACCCGGGTCAGTCCGTCGCGGCGGCCCAACAACACCGTCGTCACGACCCGCTCCACCAGGTCCCGCACGAAACCGGATTGGATCTCACCGTCGTCGGCTGCGCTCAGTGCGGCTTTGACGGCACCGCAGCTGTCATGGCCGAGGATCACGATCAGCGGCACTTCCAGGACCGCCACCGCGTACTCGATGGAGCCCAGCACTGCCGCGTCGATGGCTTGCCCGGCCGTGCGAACTACGAACACGTCTCCGAGACCCTGGTCGAAGATCAACTCGGCGGCGACCCGGCTGTCCGAACAGCCGAAGATGACCGCTGTCGGCTTCTGGCCGGTGGCCAGCCCGGCCCGGTACTCGATGCTTTGGCTGGGGTGCTCGGGCTTCCCGGCGACGAATCGCTCGTTACCCTCTTTGAGTGCTTTCCAGGCGCTTACGGGGTTGCTGTTCGGCATGCCAGACATTCTGCCGGAAGGACTCGTGACCGTCTCGCCCCACATACCAGTCACAAATGTGCTGGCCTGGTACGACAGCTCCAGCCGCGACCTGCCGTGGCGGCAGCCCGGCGTCAGCGCCTGGCAGATCCTGGTCAGCGAATTCATGCTGCAGCAGACGCCGGTCGCCCGGGTCCTGCCGATCTGGACCGACTGGGTACGGCGCTGGCCCACCCCCTCGGCCACCGCGGCCGCCACCGCCGCCGACGTGCTGCGGGCGTGGGGCAAATTGGGTTACCCGAGGCGGGCCAAGCGACTGCACGAGTGCGCCGTCGTCATCGCCCGTGACCATGGCGACGTGGTTCCCGACGACGTCGAAACGCTGCTGGCGTTACCGGGGGTGGGCAGCTACACCGCGCGGGCGGTGGCCTGCTTCGCCTATCGCCAGCGGGTGCCGGTGGTGGACACCAACGTTCGCCGCGTAGTGGCCCGCGCTGTCCACGGCCGCGCCGACGCGGGTTCGCCATCGGCGACCCGCGACCACGCCGACGTGCTCGAGCTGTTGCCGGATGACGAACGGGCGCCGACGTTTTCGGTGGCGATCATGGAGCTGGGCGCGACGGTGTGCACCGCCCGGGCGCCCAAGTGCGGGATGTGCCCGCTCGGGCAATGCGCCTGGCGACGTGCCGGCTACCCGCCGGCCGCCGGCCCGGCCAAGCGCGTTCAAACCTATGCCGGGACCGATCGCCAAGTCCGGGGGCGGCTGCTGGATGTGTTGCGCGCCAAGGACTCTCCGGTGACCCGGGCCGAGCTGGACGTGGCGTGGCTTTCCGACACCGCCCAGCGGGACCGGGCACTGTTCTCGTTGCTCGCCGACGGACTGGTCACGCAGACGTCGGACGGCCGGTTCGCGCTGGCCGGCGAGGAGTAGTCAGGAAGGATTCGACCGCACGCCGGTAAACCTCCGGGGCGTCGTCGTGAATAAGGTGGCCGGCGCCAGGGACATGCAGATATGTTGTCGCAACGGTTGATTCGTGCATCTGGCGCATCTGCCCCGGCGGTGTCACCGAGTTGCCGGCCTCGATCAGCAGTACCGGTGAACGCACGGCCCGCCACTGTGCCCAGTAGTCGCGCAGACCCCACTGCGCGGCGATCTCTATCCACCGCTGGGTGTGACCGTGCAACCGCCAACCCGTCTCGGTACGGTCGAAGGCTTCCAGGAAGTACTGTCCGGCAACAGGTCCGAACTCGGCGAATACCTGTTCGGGAGAATGGAATTCGACGGGCAGGGCGTGCAGCCACGGCTCCCAAGGGCCGGTGGTACGCCCGACGAAGTCCGGGGCCATGTCCTCGACTACCAGCGCGTCGACCAACTCGGGATGTTCGGCGGCCAGACACCAGGAATGCAGTGCGCCCATCGAATGCCCGACGAGCGTCACCGGCACACCCGGACCGGTGACTGCCTCCCCGAGATCGGCCACGAACCGCTCGGTGCTGATCGGATAGGGGTCGTCGACGTCCCGGCCCCGGTGCCACGGCGCGTCGTAGGTGTACACCGCGCCCAATCGGGTGAGCCACGGCAGCTGGCGCGTCCAGGTGGTGCCCCGGCCCATCAGCCCGTGCACGAGGACCAACGGTCTGCCCTGACCGCCGCGGTGGGTCAGCAGATCGGTGGGCACGGGTGGCACGGTAACCTAACGGCATGCCAGTGGTGAAGATCAACGCAATCGAGGTGCCCGCCGACGCTGGCCCTGAGCTGGAGAAGCGGTTCGCGCACCGCGCCCACGCGGTGGAGAACTCGCCCGGTTTCCTCGGCTTCCAGCTGCTGCGTCCGGTCAAGGGTGAGGACCGCTACTTCGTGGTGACGCACTGGGAGTCCGACGAAGCGTTCCAGGCGTGGGCGAGCGGACCTGCCATTCAAGCCCACGCCGGAATGAACAAGAACCCGGTGGCCACCGGTGCTTCGCTGCTGGAATTCGAGGTCGTGCTCGACGTTGCCGGGAACGTACAGGCTCAGTAGTCGGCGCCGAGTCGCGGCGCTGAGCGCCGTGGCCGCGCTGGTGGTGACGTTGACGCCTGGGTGCGCTCCGTCGCCGACACCCGCCGCGAACGCGGCGAACCCCGGGCACCGCATCGACACCACTACCCCGCCCGGGCTGCGTGCCCAGCAGACCATGGACATGCTCAATTCCGACTGGCCGATCGGCCCGGTCGGGGTGGCCACCCTGGCCGCGCCGGAAAAGGTCGACTCGGTGGAAGCGACCATGGAAGGACTCTGGTGGGACCGGCCGTTCACCTTGGCCGGCGTGGACATCGGCGCCAGCGTGGCCACCCTGCACCTGATCTCGTCCTACGGTGCGCGACAAGACATCCGGATTCACACCGACGACGGTGGCTGGGTCGACCGGTTCGACCTCGAGACCCAACCGCCGCCGCCGATCACCGCCTGGCCGGATATCGATGCGGTGCTGAGCAAGACCGGCGCCCGCTACTCCTATCAGGTGGCGAAGATCGACAACGGTCAGTGCGTCCGGGTGGCGGGCGCCAACACCGGCGAATCGCTGCCGTTGGCTTCCATTTTCAAGTTGTACGTCCTGCACGCACTCGCCGTGGCCGTCAAGCGCGGCACCGTCTCCTGGGACGACCAGTTGACGGTGACCACGAAAAGCAAAGCCGTCGGGTCGTCCGGCCTGGAGCTGGCACCCGGCGATCACGTCTCGGTGCGAACCGCGGCCGAGAAGATGATCGCCACCAGTGACAACATGGCCACCGATCTACTGATCGGCCGGATGGGCACGCAGGCCGTCGAAGGGGCGCTGGTCACCGCCGGGCACCACGATCCGGCCAGCATGACCCCGTTTCCGACCATGTACGAGCTGTTCTCGGTCGGCTGGGGCCAGCCCGATGTCCGGGAGCGTTGGAAGCAGGCGTCCCAGCAGGAGCGCGCCGCCCTGCTGACGCAGGCGAATTCGACTCCCTACCAACCGGATCCGACTCGCGCCCACACTCCGGCCTCGGCGTACGGCGCCGAATGGTACGGCACCGCCGAGGACATCTGCCGAGTGCATGTGGCGCTGCAGGCCGACGCCGTCGGCACCGCCGCACCCGTGCGGCAGATCCTGTCCGCCGTGGCCGGCATCCAGCTGGACCGCAACGTGTGGCCCTACATCGGCGCGAAAGCTGGTGGGCTGCCGGGAGATTTGACGTTCAGCTGGTATGCCGTCGACAAGACCGGACAACCGTTCGTGGTGAGCTTCCAGTTGAACTGGCCCCGCGACCACGGGCCGACGGTGACCAGCTGGATGCTGCAGGTCGCCAAGCGCGCCTTCGCGCTGATCGAACCGCGCTGATATAGATCGCCGAGCAGACGCAAAAGCCCCTCA
>NZ_JCALCF010000042.1:0-35867 GCF_059812185.1 Mycobacterium sp. NGS67 | reverse complement strand
CAGATCTGGCGCTTTGAACCCGAGCCCCTACTCGAGGTCCGCGCCGATACTTCATACCGCCAAACTCCACACCGTGCGGCGGTGGCGGCCAACACTGCCGCCGAAGACGCACCGAACAGAGAGATTCAGGTGTCGCCACCACAAGCACTCAAACCTCTAGCGCCTGTCGAGGTTGGAAGCGAGGTCAGCTCGCCGCAACTCGCCATCCGAAGAGCAACAGCGCGACCGCGACGAAGCGGACCGCGATGTTGACGACCAGTACGGAACTGACGCCGGAATTGCTGAGGTACACGATCTCCAAGAGGCCGGTGGCAAGGTGGAATACCACAAGGGTGGCCACGATGAGGCGCAGGGCTGCGGTGTCGGTCAACCGGGCCGCACCCAACGAGAGCAGAGCGATCGCCAGCTCGGCGGCGGCGAGAAAATACGCGAGGAGAAAGCTCTGTTCCTTCAAAGAGATGCCTACGGTCGCAGGGATCGCGGCTGGCGCTGCGGCGAGCACGAGTGCGGCGGCGAGGGTCACCAAGCCGTGAACAATAAACAGCACTCGGAGCAGCCGGCGACCGCGTTGCGCGAGGACGTTGGCTTCATCTGCGGCGGGCGGCATCAGGGCTGGTCCTTCGCGAGGTGTATGCGGGTCGGCAGGGCGATCACGCCGGCGAACACCGCAGCCAGTATGGCGATGCCGTACCACAGGGTGAGGGCGAAGCTGGTTATGAAGTTATGGGCATTGGCGTGCAGCCCGGCTGCGTTAAGGATCTGTTGGAGTTGCTCGCTTGCGGCGTCGGATGGGCCCGGTGGGGTGCGGCAGCTTTCAGGTATCACGGTGGGGTCGCTGGAAGCGGACCGGTCGCGGATGCAGGCGCGGAAGCGATTGACGATGTCGTCGTGGCCTTGAGCAGGAATCCCGGCGGCGGAAAGGTGGTGGCGCAGTTCGGGGGTGACGGTGTCGACGGCGCGTCCGGAGTTGTTGTCGAGCAGGGCGAAGAACACCACGCCTACGAGTGCCACACCCAGGGCCATGCCGACCTGTTGGGTGGTGGAAAGTACACCTGATGCTGATCCGACGTCGGCGGCGGGGACGTCGGTGAGGATGAGGTCGACGATGGGTGCCACGACGAGGCCGAACCCGAAACCCGTCACGGCGAGCGGGGCGAGCATCTGTGCCGAGGTGATCGTCGGGCCGTAGTGCGCGGCCGCCCACAGATACCCACCGAATCCTGTGGCATTGATTAACGCGCCGGCCATGAGCACGCGGCGCCCGAACCGCGGTACCAAGAATTGCACTGACAGCGCCGAGCCGGTGGCGGCGGCCACGGCGAACGCCGACGCGGTCAGACCGGCGCGCAGCGGCGTCCAGCCCAGCCCGATCTGCAGGTACAGCGTCCAGACCAGAAAGAAGCCGCCCAAGGCGATCCAGAACAATCCCCACACCATCATCCCGGCGGTGAACGCGCGAATTGCGAACAGGTCCAACACGATCAGCGGTGACCCGACGGTGCGCAGGCGCCGCCGTTCATAGCCGACGAATACCGCGGCGACCGCAGCCGACCCCACCATCAGCGCGTAGATCCACCCGGGCCAGCCCAAGCTGCGTCCCTCGGTGAGGGGATAGACCAGCAGCATCACAGCGGTGATAGCCAGGATCGTGCCGATCGGATCGACCCGGTTGGCAGTAGACGAACGCGATTCTCGGACAAAGTAACCCACCGCGGCGATGGTGATCAGTCCGACCGGGACGTTGACCAGGAAAATCGGACGCCACGTCAACTCGAACAGGTTCCACTGCACGAGGATCCCACCGAGGATGAGCCCCAACACCGATGCTGCGCCTAATACCGCCCCCCAGATTCCGAGTGCCTTAGGACGTTCCTCAGGTGGAAAGGTGACGTGCATGATCGCCAGGACTTGCGGGATCATCAGTCCGGCCATCGCGCCTTGGACCCAGCGGGCGCCGATCAGCACCGCCGGGTCGCCGGCGATCCCGCACGCCAGCGACGCGGCGGTGAAGCCGATCAGGCCGATCTGCAGGATGCGGCGGCGGCCGACGAGGTCACCGAGGCGGCCACCGGTGATCAACAGCGCCGCGAATCCCAGCACGTAACCGGAGACGATCCACTCTACCTCGACGTAGGCGGCGTTCAGATCGCGCTGGATGGTGGGCAGCGCGACGTTGACGATTGTCACATCGACCAGATCCATGAACCCGGCGATCAATAGGACCACCAATGCCAGCCACCGCCGCGGATCCACGACTGCTGTGGTGCTGCTGTCGAGATGATTCTCAATCCTAGAGGCGGTGTGACGATCGCTGACCTCAGGCATCGTGTACTCCTCACCGGCTCAGGAACCAACCCCGCAAGTCCGGCTGTCACATCCGCCGGGTTTGGTTCGTCGTAGATATGACGGATCACGACGGGCGGAATATGACGAGATGACACAAGAAAAACAGGGACAGGCCAAGCGGTTCGAGGAGCACCGCCCGCAACTACGGGCGGTGGCTTACCGGATGCTGGGCTCGTTGACTGAGGCCGACGACGCGGTTCAGGAGACGTGGTTGCGTTGGGACCGCACCGACACCACCGATGTGCGCAATCTGGGCGGCTGGCTGACCACGGTCGTCGCGCGAATATGCCTGGACATGCTGCGGACCCGCACGGCGCGGCGCGAGGAACCGCTCAAGCCCGACCTACCGATCCTTGATGGGGCGGGGTGGACTGCCGGGCCGGATCCGGAAGAGGAAGCGGTGCTGGCTGACTCGGTGGGGCTGGCACTGCTGGTGGTGCTGGAAACGCTGGGACCGGCCGAACGGCTCGCCTTTGTGCTGCACGACATGTTCGACTTACCCTTTGCCGACATCGCCCCGATCGTAGGGCGGACGCCGAACGCCGTGGCTCAGCTCGCTACCCGGGCCCGGCGGCGGATCCGCGGCAAAACCGCCTACGCCGGTACCGACCTCGCGCGCAGCGCCGCCTCGTCCAGGCCTTCCTGGCCGCGGCGCGTGACGGCGACCTCGCCGCCCTGGTCGCGGTCCTCGACGCCGAAGTGGTGCTGCACGTCGACCGCACCGCCGCGGGTAGCGATGCACCGCTGACGGTGCGTGGGGCGCGGGCGGTGGCCGCCGGCGCGAGCATGTTCGCCGATAACGCCCGCCACGCCCAACTGGTTGTCGTCGACGGCGCGGTCGGTCTGGTCGTCGCACCGCACGGGCGGCTGCAGACCGTCCTTCTCTTCGGGTTCGCCGCCGACACGATCGTCGAACTCGACGTGTGTGCCGATTCGCAGCGACTACGCCGGCTCGACCTGGCCGTCCTTGATGCCTCATGACCCCACCCGTGACCTGGATAGGCCTGCACCCCGACACCCGGAGGTCGATGTGACGACGAACCGCTTCAAACACGGGTTCCTGTGGCTGCTTAAACACACCCTGAACCGGGTGACGAGCCGGGCGGCGCGCACCGGCGGCGGCCCCTTTTCGCTTGTCCGCCACGTCGGCCGCAAGACCGGCAAGACCTACGAAACACCCCTCATCGTGGCCCGCGTCCCCGACGGCTTCGTCGCCGAACTCACCTATGGGCCCGATGTTTCGTGGTATCGCAACATCGTGGCGGCCGGCAGATGCGTAATCGTCGTCAAAGGCACCGAACATCACATCGACGGCATCGAGCACTACCCGGCCGAGGCCGCAATCCGCGCGTTCGGCTATCCCGCGGCACTCATCCTGAAAGTGTTGCGTCGCCACGAGTTCCGGTTCCTGCACGAAGCACAGTCAATCCCGGTCATGACGGAGGTGCGATGAACACCCTGCTGTGGATCCTGCAGTCGATTCTGGCGGCCACGTTCGCCGCGTCGGGAACTGCGAAGTCGATCATGACGAAACAACGCATGATCGCGACCGGGCAAACCGGTGTGGCGCCCTTTCCGTTACCGATCATCAGAATGGTGGCGGTGCTCGAAATCGCCGGCGCGCTCGGCCTGATCCTGCCGTGGCTCACCGGTATCGCGCGTTTCCTCACCCCGTCGGCCGCAGCGGGCTTGGCCGTCGTCATGGTGGGTGCGGCGGTCTCACATTGGAGCCTTCGAGAGTACAAGCAGGTCTTCGGGGTCAACCTGGTGCTCTTCGTCATGCTGGGCATCGTTATCGTAGGCCGCTGCGCCGAGCTGTGACGTCCGCGGATACCGCCGAAAAGCTCACGCCGCACATCGATTTCGGTGGCATCGATGATCGGAAGGCGTGTCGATACCGGGCCGAACTCTGCTGACGCAAACACACGGCCGCATGGTGATGTGGTTTGAATCAGGCGCCGCCTGCCACCGACGGTCACTTTTACTCACTGCGTTCCGTCATATCCATGTGAGGCGTAGCAACCAGGTGCGATCAGAAGTGAGAATGGCGCGAATCACCACGCGTTCTTCGGACAATCGTGTACCTCAGAGCCGCGCGGCACGCGTGGTTGAGGCGACCGCCGTGGCTTCCACGTCGGCGTTCGCCGGCGGCGCGCTGCTCAGTCAGACGGTCATCGTCCCGCGCTGGCGGGCGATGGATCCTGAAATGTTTCTGTCGCAGTTGGCGGTCGACGGACTGACCACCGGAGCCACGGTGTTTCCGTTCGAGGTCGCCTCGGTAATGCTGTTGGGTGTCACCACGTACTCGATGATCAAAAGGCACCGGCCAGCTCGTGGTGTGTGGGCTCTGGCAACCTCGGGAATGGTCGGAACCTTCCTGCTGCTTCCGGTCTACTTCCTGCCCGCCAACTTCGCCATGCTCGACCCGACCTTTCCGGCCGAGGCCGTGCACGCCGAGCTGACCACCTGGTACCGCTGGAACTGGGTACGCGCCGGCCTGGGCGTTGCGTCGGCCGTCCTGGCCTGCGCTGCCCTCACCGCCAGCCGCGGTGAGGGTGAAAGACGTTGCGTGACACGGTGATGCCGAGACGGGGTACGACATGGCTGTCTCCACGAATTCCCGAACACCTTCCGCGCGCAACAAGTCGATCGCGTACTGGATGGCCACCGGCCTGCTGGCAGCCGAGCTGGCGCTCGGGGGATCTGGGATGTCGTGCGGATACCGTTGGTGCGCGAAGCCATGCTTCACCTGGGCTATCCGATCCACTTGCTGGTGATCGAGGGGTATGGAAGCTGCTGGCCGACGCTGTACTGCTTGCACCGCGGTCCGCGGGTCAGAGAGTGGGCCTACGCCGGGTCATTCTTCGTCTTTTCAGGAGCGATCGCATCGCACATAGCTGCGGGTGAAGACATGCACTAAGTGTGGTTCTTTTCCGTTTTTATCCTGCTGATCGTCGCATCAGGGGCGCTGCGTCCGCCACTACGTATCCTGGGCCGGAGCGCCGCCGCGGGAAATACATCGCGACGCAGCAGCGCACTTTGGGCCATGAGCGGCGATGACCGCGACGATGTCAGACTGGCAATGTCAACTTGGACTGGCCCCGGTGTGACGGGGCGGTGTGGCCTCGGGCGGTGGGTGTGGGTTGACGCCGTCAGGCCCAGAAGATGCCGGTGGGGTCTTGGTTGATTTCGGTGAGCAGGTCTTTGATCTGCGCCGGGGGTCCATGCCGTTGACGGTGTTGGAGGCGTCTTCCGATCACGGGCCCGGCGCCAAACGGATATTCACTCGTGTGTTACCGCGAGGGCATGGGCATGGGCATGCTCGGCATTGAGGATGTGCTCGGCATTGACGGCATTGACGGCATTGACGGCATGTTGGGCATCGGGCTCATCGTGGGCATCGGAGCGGTCGAGCCCATACACGGCATCTTTTTCATATCGTCCTTCACGGTCTTCATCTGTGCTTGCATGGGTGCACAGCAATCCTTCGTGGCGGGGTGCCAGCTTGAGGGTGCGAACAGCAGAAACAGACCGGCTGCGACGATGAAAATTCCGACCGCGATCCCGGTGACGGCGAGAGCCGGGTATAGCCAGCGTGTCCTAGCTGGGCGCGTAGTAGGCGGGTCAGTGGCGGCTGCATCTGTGACGGGTTGGTCCGGAGTGGGTTGGTCAGGGTCCAACATGGTGAGTCCTTCTAGGTTGTGCCGATTGATTCATTACTGCAGTACTTCGTAAACCTATTTCCGCGGTGCGTCCGGGGCGGTGACCGCTACTGTCAGGCGGCTGGACGGAGGCAGGTAGCGCGCGACGTCCTGGGGTGCAAGCCACGTGGGTTGTGGTCATATGCCCTACGCTGACTCACCGGGGGAGAGGCATTCCAGGGCTGCTCACATGCCGGCACAGCAGGGCGGGGGAAAGAGGAGAAGGTACACGCCGGCTGCGATGATGAAGATGCCGACTGCGATACCGACGATAGCGAGGGTTTGGTAGAGCCAGTGAGACTGAACGGGGGTGCTGGGTGCGGTGATTGTCATCGGTTTCCTTAGGGTGGGCACAGTGTCGTGACGTACTATACTACTTAGTAGATTAGTATGTTGTCGATCCGTGGGTGTCGCCGTTTGCCCACCGGAGTTCGGAGGAGTTAATGGGGGAGGAGCCTACTTAGCGTCGTTGATCTGCCGCCGCGATGCGCATCCCAAACCCTATCGAGGGGACCAATTTTCAGGTGTGTGCACACCGATGATCACTTCTACATTCCACACATCAGGACGCCCGAAGCGGCCATTGCCGCGATCATGAGGGGCGCGGCAACCATGACCGCGATGAGGCTAATCAGTGCTGCGCGAGCTCGAGCTTGCGCAACGTCTCCCGGTGGCATCGCTAGCCGTTCGACGCGCGCCAGCACGGCCACATCGGCGGCCGCCAAGGCCCCGGCCGGTGTCGCACGGCACATGGTAATCAATCCAGACAGCAACACATCCGAGCCGTGTCGGCGGGCCGAGGCATCGTCGGCGCACATCTCCAGCAGGCGTGAGACCTCGGTGGCGCCTTGGTGCATCAGAGTCAGCTTCGGGAAGACCGCGGCCAGACCGCGCAGCGCGGTGACCGCCACAAAGTGGTGTCCGTCCAGGTGGGCCCGCTCATGGGCAAGCACGGCGGCCAACTGCCGATCATCGAGTGCGGCGAGGGCACCGCTGGTCACCACGATCGCCGGCGGCCGACCCGAGACACAGTAGGCGACCGGCGCGTTGGCCTGCACTACCAGATAGGCGTCTGCGTTGTGGTGTCCAACCAGACGCACGGCCGCGGCATGCGCGTGGGCCCGCGCACGCATCCGCGCTAAGGTGCTGGCCAGTCGCACGCTGCAGACCACGGCCAGCAGCACCAGTGTCACCGCGATGACTCCCAGCGTGATCGGCGCCACCCCTACGCTGTCATTCACGATGACATGCAGCCACTTCAGACAAGAGTGGACGAGCACTCGCGGGTAGTGCCAGTGGATGACCAGATCGACAAGGATCATCCCCGCTGCTGCGAACCAGCTCAGCAACACCGTGCCGATTGCGATCAACCACGCCGCCACCCCCCACCGGGGTACATGTCCATGTCGGGTCAACTCGCCCAGCAGTGGCGGTCCCGCGATCAGCATGGCAACGCTATACGACAGAAGACAAATGGCGACGCTCACCGCTGAGCTACTCTCACTTCGATCGCCGCCGCAGGGCAGCACGCAATCGCGCAGATTCCTCGGGGCCGATCTGAGCGACGAAGTGGTGCAGCACCAGGTCAGGGTGGCCGCCGCCGTCTAGTGCCTCGCGCATCAGGCGAGCGCTGTGCTGCTCGCGGGACAGAGTAGGCCAGTACTTGTAGGCCTTGCCGTCACGTTCTCGCCTCAGCCAGCCCTTGGTGTGCAGGTTGTCCATGGTGGACATCACCGTCGTATAGGCGATGGTGCGTTCGGCCGCAAGTTCGTCGAACACCTCGCGCACCGTAGTCGGGGTGACTGGGTCGCGGCTCCAGATGCGGTCCATGACGACCGCTTCCAGCTCTCCGAATCCTCGAATCCTCAAAGCGGCCTCCCGAGGTGGCGGTGTCGGTCGTACGTCGTGCGCCTGAAGGCGAGGGAGATCGACTACCGGACGAGTATTTTCTCCGTACGTAGATAGTAATGCAGGCGCGGACACCACGCAGGGCCGCCGGTACGCACCAGCTGGTCCGCTTACGTCCTTCGAAATCGGCCACCCGTCCAGCCACATTTCTGTGCCCACTCCGACACGACGCCACACCGAAGTGTCCGCGGAATGACGACACCAGCCGGGCTCACTATGCACGCCAACCGCCGGGGCAAACCCACCCGCGGAAGTGCTCGGGACGGGTCGCGGCGCACTCTCTGTTGCGGCGGCGCGTTCAACACACGGCCGGTGCAGATGTCGACGCGCCGGACACCAACGCCACAAACATCAATTGCGGGCCAGCCCGATGCTATCTACTATCTCTGTACATAGGTAGTAGATTTTTGCGAACACGGCGCTCGCCGTGGCGAGGGAGGACAGTGGGCAAGGCCCCCAGGGGCAGCGCCGAGAGCGACGAAGGCGCCTGCCCGTCGCCGATGGGCTGCCGGCGATGATGGTTCGTGGCGAGTGTCCAACTCGGCCCCCGCAAAGCAGTGTGGCGTGGGAGACGATGGCGGTCGAGGCCGAGCAGATCACAACGTGGCTCGATCAGGGCTCGACGCTCACAACGGTGCACGGTCTGCTCAGCAGACGCGGCGCCCTGGTGCCGTATCGGGCACTGCGTCGCTACGCGGCAGAGCAATTGGAGGTAGGACGAGAGCAGGACATCCTGTCGGTGTCAGCTTGCGAGCCCGGGTGCAAGGTGCAAGTCGTTCTCGGTCGGCTTGGCATGCTCACCGATGAAACAGACGGGCGGCGCCGAGTTGTGCACGGCCTGATCTTCACCGCGGTGCACTCCCGACACATCTTTGCTTATCCCCTGTACCGACAGACGCCCAGCGAGGTGATCGCGGGGTTTGAGGCCGCCTGGACATTCTTCGGAGGAGTGTTTGCCGTGGCGGTGCCCAACAACATCGCGGCCATCGTCGACCGTGCCTACGCGACGGGCCCGGCACTCAACGACGTGTTCCGCGATTACGCCCACACGCGGTGCTTTACGGTGACCCTCACCAGGCTGCATGACATACCGTCGGTCGAGCACAACATTTCGTATGTGCGCTCGAGTTTTTTTGCTGGCGCGCCATTCCGGGATCTCGCCGACTGCCGGGGACGAGCGAAGCACTGGTGTGCTGAGGTGGCCGGAATGCGGGTGCACAGCACCACGGGATGGCGCCCCGCCGAGGTTTTCGCCGCCGACGAGCGACCCAAGCTGAACCCCGCACCGGGCGAAGCGTTCGACATCCCGACCTGGACCCACCCCAGGGTCGCCCCGGACGGGCATGTGCAAGTCGCCAAGGCTTTCTACAGCGCGCCTGGTGACCTGGTCGGACGCCAACTAGACGTTCGCGCCGATGCGCGCACGGTGAAACTGCACTGGCGCGGCGAGCTGATCAGGGTCCATGACGTTGCGGGGCTTGGCCACCGGCGCACCCACCCCGCTGACGGCTTGCCGAGGCGTCGACTTACACGATGCGCGACCTGAACGCCGCGCAAACTATCGGCGTCGGTGTTCAGGCACCACGCCGGTGCGGTGCTAGATGGCGCCGTGGCGCGACCGGTCGCCGCGTTACGCCGACCTGGGGCCCGAGTTCGCCGCGAAGACCAGCGGGTCGTGATGTTCTTGGGTTTGTGACCAGACACTGGCCGCGGTCAGCCACATCGATCCGTTACGGGCCAGCGGTGACACCGTGCGCCAGCACCGGAGCGCCCCGTAGGACCGCCGCTGCAAAACAGGTTTTTGGTTCGTACGGCCGCTGCCTCGACGACGAGTCGCGCTGCGCGACGTTCTATGACGTGGGGTGAGCGGTGGAATCGTTGATACCGCCGGCAAGGCAACCCTTGGCGGGGTTCACTATCGGGGTGACGGCGGCACGCCGGTCCGAAGAACTCATCACCCTGCTCGAGCACTGCGGTGCCATCGTTGTGCATGCCCCGGCCATCCGGATCATCCCGCTGTGCGACGACACCGGATTACGTTGCATTACCACGCTTCTCATCGACCAACCACCCGACGTGCTGGTCGTGACCACCGGCATCGGCTTGCGCAGCTGGATCGAGACCGCGCACGGCTGGGGTGTTGGCGACGACTTGATCGCCGCCCTCGCCTCGACGCGTATCCTTGCGCGCGGACCGAAGGAGCGCGGGGCCCTTGGCCAGGCCGGGCTCTGCGAGGAATGGAGTCCAAAATCCGAGGCCTCTGAAGAGATTCTGGACTTCCTCCTCGCCGGCGGGGTAGCCGGACGGCGCATCGCGGTGCAGCTGCACGGTGCGGCTTCTGAGTGGGAGCCTGACTTGGACATCTGCCGTCCGCTGACTTCGGCAGGCGCACAGGTCATTAAGGTGCAGGTGTATCGCTGGGAATCGCCCGAGGACAACCGGGCCATGGATCGGATGATCGCGATGATTGTCCGTGGCCAGCTCGACGCGGTGAGCTTCACCAGCGCCCCGGCGGTGGCGTCGATGCTGCAGCGCGCTGAGGAGATCGGCTGTGTCGAGCAGCTCGTCGCCGCGCTGCGCAATCAGGTTGGCGCGATAACGACCAATGTGAATTCGAGACGCACCTGGCACACTGCCCGGCATGCCGCCAAGCCATCGATGAACTGTCTGCATGCCGGCCCTGCTTGCGCAGCTCGACGGCACCGAGCCAGCTGACCGCGCTCACAGAGTCCGTGCCGTCGAGGATTCCGCCGCAGCTGCGGACGTTCTTACTGGCGATCATGCGTTGGCGCCGGCACCGTGCTCGACTGATCGCCGGGATGGCCGCGGCCGCCGCTGTAACGGTCGCGATCATCGGTTTGGGCGCTTTCACGGCTATTCACGAATCTTTCGCCGCCGCAGTAATGCTGCCGATGGTTAACAGTGGCGGTTGACACCTTCCTGGTCCGCCATCTGGTGCCGGAAGTGTCGGCGCGCGGCGCCGAACTGCACCCCGATCAGGCCATCCGCGACGGAAACCAATTCACGACTGGTTGGCGGACTACCCGAATTTGCAGCGACTGTCCTGTCCGGGGAACACAGCGCCGCCGAGTTCGAGGGGGGCGCTAAAAGCCCTGCTCGATCGGTTCGGGTCGCTGGCATCACGGCGTTGAGGCCGCGGATTCCCCCGGCGTCGCGGTGCTCGGCAACCGCCCTTCGCGCAGCTGGGCGCCCACACCTTCTCATCGGCGAGGCCAGCGAGGCCAGCGAGGCCAGCGAGGCCAGCGAGGCCAGCGCGATGGCAGTGGAGGTGGGGTTGGCCGCATGGTTGACGGCTCGACAGGCCCGGTTTGCAGGTGCTCATTCAGTGCCGCTTTCACGTGCGGATACAGCGGCAATTCGGCCTCGAGGCGGACCGCGGCAATGATGCGGGCCACGATTGGCTGGCTGCTGACCAGACGCAGCTCGATGCCCTGGTCGCGGCAGTGTTCTGCGGCCTCGACCACGACGCGGAAGGCACACACTGCCATGAAGTCCAGTTCATTGGTATCGATGACTAGAGCGCCCGGTGCGGCGGTAGCGCGCGCGGCCTCGCGTACCAAAGATCTCCACGTCCTGACATTGCTCGCGTCGATCTCCCCGCTGGCGTACAGCATTACCGCCGAGCCGCTGCGCGCCGTGGTAGCTCGCAACATGCGATGACCCGCGCTCATATTCGGCTTCGCCCGTCGCTGAGGCACACAGGCGGAGCAAACAGTTCAATGCAGCCCACCAGGTCCTCCCTAGGCGCGCGATGCAAAGTGGTAGATGCTCGCCCCTGCGCTTTTCAAGGGCCGGACCCGGGTGTGATCTCACCAGGTGGGGTTGATGTTGTAGGCGCGCGTCCGATTACCGTACCCCTGAAGGGTTTACGAGGTGACGCGTTTCCGGTTACCGTACCCCCGAAGGGTTTAAATTTGTACGGTGTCTGGGTTTGTTGTCGGGGAGGGTGACGACGTTGGTAACCGCTCGGACGAGAGTGTTGATCGCGGGCCATGGGAGTCGATCCCAAAGCTTGGTGGTCTCGGCAGACGCTGCAGCACACAGTCGCGACGAGCATTGTGGGCCTCAGCACGTACTCGGGCAATGAGTAGAGTGATGCAATTTCAGAATCGGCCAGCCTACGGAATCCGCCCCGGGTGGCGACTCGAGAGCCTAGCCCCTCTCGCTGATCCCGTAGTGGAAAATCTCTGCGAGGTCGAACAGGCCGTAGCCCAGTCCATCACTGGCTATTGCCACGACAACGCTGTGGCAATCAGCTTCGTTCGCGGCGGCCACGGATGGCGTGAATTTACCTTCTCAAGCGGCAACGTCATGCCGTATCGGTGGGCGATGGTTCTACGCGACTTTCGTTGCGCCGCATGCGGATACGACACCTGGGATGAAGCATACAGAGTGGAGGACCGGGTGTGGGTGGCTGCGGGCAATGTGCGCGGCCGACTTTGTATCAGCTGCCTTGAACAACGATTGAACCGACCACTCACACCCTGCGACTTTGTCAGTGACGACGACAGCCACATGAACCGACCAGCTTCGCCGCGGTTGACCGACCGCCGAAATCGTCCGCAAGCCCCGCGACCGAACATTCGCTTCGACGCCCCGATCGGAAGCGTCGACCTGTGCGCTTTTGACGACGCAGGCAACGCCTATGAGATCTTGGCGTGCCCGGACTGCCTGCCCTGGCGTGCAGAAGTCGTGCGCGATCCGCGAACAAATGAAATCCTCATTCGTGAGTGGCATGCAGTCGATTGCGAGCTGTTTCAGGAGCTCATCCGCGATGACCAGCTCCGCTGATCCCAACCGACCACCTGACCAACTGCCGCTAGCAACGGCGTGCAAGGGCAATCACAAACCGCAGGCAGAGAGTGAAGCGTTTTTTATCGGCGTTTCAGCGCCGCCGCGGAGCGGGTTGAGCGCTGAACGACCGGTAGGCCGTGATGGCCGTGCGGTGACCGAGACCGATGATGGAGACCGCGACGACCGAACCTGCGGTCCGGCACGGGTAGCCTCGCAATTGACTGGGTTGCCTCCACCGGCTTGTTGTTGCGTGACGGCTCCTTTGCGCGAAGCGGTTGCGCAGTCGGCAGACTGGGTGTCTGCACTGGCCGCGGGGCCAGGCGGCACCGCTGTATCAGCCCTCGGGCTCGAAGCGGCAGATCCAAGTTGGCGTAAACACCGTTGTGAGCCCGCGCCGCAACGATCATCGGACGAAAGCGACCCATGCCCCCGACTGTGGACCTACAGACTGAGGATTCGCGAGCGCTTGTGCTTGGCTACAGCGGACTACTGGCCGCCGTCGCTGGTTGGATCAACTCGGTGGCGTTGCTGGTCTGGGTGTATCCGGTGGGCAACCTTACCGCCTTGACCACAAAGATCGGCCAGCACACGGTCAATTCGCTGCTGCACCCGGGTGGCATGATCGTGGCGATCGTGGCCGGATTTCTGGCCGGCGTCATGGCGGCCGGTACGGTGCTGGCCGTCGCAGATGGCCACACGGGCCTGCGCCACGCCACGGTTCTGCTCGCCGAGGCAGCGCTGCTGTTGGCCGCCGCCGGTATCGAACATCCCTTGATCAGGGCGCCGCTGGCCGCCGCCGCGTGCGGGCTGCAGAACGGGCTGACATCAAGTTTCCCGGGGATGGCGATCCGCACCACGCACTTCACCGGCACCATCACCGACCTCGGGCTGCTCGTGGCGCGCAGTCACCGGCATGGACTGGACAAGTGGAAGGCCGCCACTCTCACGACGACCGTGGTGCTGTTCGTCGGCGGTGCCGCCGCTGGAGTGATAGTGGGCGGCCGCATCGGCGACCATGCGCTGATCCCAGCGGCCGTCGCGTGCCTGACATTCGCGGTCGCTAATCTGCTGCATGACCGCAGACGTCGCACCTCCGGGGCTTGAGCGGCGCCCCCCTCCCAGCCTCCGGTCCGCCATCGTGTCGCGTCACGTTTGCGGTGTCTGGGCTTCACGCGCCATGTTTCGGTTAGGTCGCCGCCCCGGCCCCGCCCACCTCAGGATGTCCGACAGAGACGCCTTTTCCGCGAATCCGGTGCTCTCGTGCGACAGCGACCCCTTCTGTGGTCGTTTCTCGGCCCGGTTATCAGAGTCCCTACGGGTGGTTGCACGCCCAGTTCACAATCTGGCCGCCACCCAGGCTATCCAAGGCGGCTCGTTCTGCCGCGGCGCGCGTGAGGCCGGTCGCCCCTTGAAATTTCGAGCCGTCGTAGGCGACTGCGCCACATCGGGTGAAGCTGCTGAGGACTGTGCAGCTGCTAACGCCGCACTCCCTGAGGGCCGTTATCTCCGCGAGCGATGACGACACCTTCCGGCGTGCGATGCCGACCTCGCCGGTGGGTGCATACGCGATCGCCCCGTAGAAGATGCGTGGAGGGATGGGCAGCTCGGGGATCGAAACGTCATGGGCGCCTGCGGTTGCCACCAGCGTGACGCTTGTCGCGGCAACAGCGGCCAACCCGGCTACACCAAGCGCGGCTCGACGTATGAGTTTGGTTGTCATTTCCTTGCTCCTTCCCAGAGATTGTTCTTCTGGTCCAGGTTCAGCATCCCACCCATGTACCCGACCGGGGTAGGGTACAAAGTCCTCTCCTAATCCGAGCAGCGATCACCACGACGGCTGTGTCGCACAGGATCCGGCAACGAATACACCGCAGGTGAATCCGCCACCAGCGCTGCCTCCCGGTACCGCATATGGCCGCGCACATGCGTAACGGGGGGCGCAACCGCACCATCGAGGAGCCCCCTTCGGGGTCGAAAGCACAGCTGTTTGGGCCCGCACCGGACGCCTCTATCTACTAGTTCTGTACGTAGATAGTACTTCGGTTGGCGGCGTTTTGCCACAGATTCGACGGCCAGGTCCGGGCGGGACGTCCGTGTGGACAGATTGATTCTAGATCGTGTGAGGAGTCAGCGCGCAGCGATGCACGTCGTCGACGGCGCCTTGCGCTGCGAATACACTCAGCGCGCTGCGGCGGTGAGCTGGCTACGATCCGGCTGAAGTTGGTCGGCCAACTGCCCAGCCCCGCATCGAGTTTGCGCGTAAGGGAATGGCAGATCAGCTGATTCTGTCGGCCACGGCCGCAGTCACTACTGACGACGGTCGCAACTGCACCGATTTCCGCCGTCGCGGAGCCATCTGTTCGTTTACCGTGTCGGGGCCGCTGCAAGCACGTCCCAGAGCGGTCCTGCGGTAATACCGAGTGCGAGGCTTAGGCCGGCCGTGATCACCGCGCTGCCGGTAGACCAACCCCCGGGGATGAATTCAGTTGCGCTGTCTGGCTTTCGGAATACCGGGACGATCCAGCGCAGGTAATAGAATAAGCTCAGTAGGCTGTTGGCGAACACCGCCACGGCCAGCCAAGCTTGACCGCCATCCCACGCAGCCGTGGCGGTGGTGAGTTTTCCGACGAAGACAGCGGTCGGTGGGGTGCCGACCAGGCCGAGCAGCGCTACAACTAATGCTCCGGCCAGCCAGGGCCGCGCTCGAGCCAGGCCGCGGTAATCGTTGAGGTCACGCCGATCGGGCAGCGCGGTGCTGACTGCGAACGCGGCGCTGTTGGTCAGGGTGTAGCCGACCAGGTAGAACAGCAACGACGTGAGGGCGAGCTGGCTGCATCCGGCGACGGCGACCGGCACCAGGAGATAGCCCACCTGACTGACCGTCGACCAGCCCAGGAGTCGACGGGGATCCTGCTGCCCGTAGGCGGCCAGGTTGCCCAATGTCATACTCGCGACGGCGAATACCGCAATCAGCATCGGCCACGCCACCGTATGGGGCAGGACGGCAGCGAGGCGGTACAGCGCAACCAGGGCGCCGACCTTGGGAACAGTGGTCAGGAACACGGCGGCTACACCGTTGGCGGCTTGGGCGGCGTCGGGCACCCAGAAGTGGGCGGGCACGCCGCCGGCTTCGAACATCAACGCCGCCACCACGGCTACGACACCGGTGGCCGTGACTGCGGCCGGTGCGCCGCCGAGTGGGGCGGCGAGCTGGTCGTAACGGGTGACGCCGGTGATCCCGTAGAGAACGGCGACCCCCGCCAGCAGGGTGATGCTGAACAGGGCGCCGATCAGGTAGGTCTTCATCACTGCCTCGGCCGCCAGCGCGGAGCGCAGCAGACCGATCAGTCCGTAGAGCGGGATGCTGGCGAGCAGGTAGCCGACTGCCAGGACGAGCAGGTCGTTGCTTCCGGCCAGCACCAGGATGCCGGAGGTGGAGAACAGTAGTAGCGCGTAGGTTTCGCTTTCTCGGGTCGCTCCATCGATCTCGTCGCCGGCTATCGCGAGCACGATGAGCGCGCCGACTGCCGCGGTGATCCGCGCGACGCCGGTGGCGGTGTTCAGAGCGAAAGCACCCTCAAACGCGGTCTGATCCGGTGCCGACATCGCCATCGTGGCGACCACGATGGCACCGACAAGGGTTGCCGCTGCAGCGATTCGGGTCCACCACTGTCGTGGCCGGGGCAGAAATGATCCGCCGGTCAACACCAGAAGGCCGCCGCTGAATATCAGCATCTCCGGCAGCATCAGCAACGGACGCATCCCGGTCTCGGTGTTCACCGACTATCTCCCGAGGAACCCGATAAGCGTGCGCGAGGCCGGCTCGATCACATCCAGTAGCGGTCGCGGCAGTATGCCGATGACGACTGAGAGCGTGAGAAGCATCCCTGCCGAGCCGATTTCAGCGGGGCGTAGATCTACAAAGCCCTGCGAGTGGCCTCGGGTGTCGCCGGTGAAGAGGCGTTGCAGGGCACGCAGGAACAATGCTGCGGTGATCAGGACCCCCGGCAGCGCGACCGCGGTAAGGGGTGCCGCGGCGATGCTGCCGGTGAAAATCTGGAATTCGGCGATGAAGCCGGAGAATGCGGGCAACCCCAGGGACGCGAACGCGCCGACCGCAAACATCGCAGCCAGTTTCGGGGCGGGTGCGGCCAGACCGCCGTAGGCGTTCATGTCGTAACTGGCGGCGCGGTCGTAGAACACCCCGGCGAGCAGGAACAGCGCCCCGGTGATCAGGCCGTGGCTAACCATCTGGGTGACCGCGCCGCTGATCGCCACCGCTCGCGCGTCGGCGGTACTGGCCGACACCAGGCCGGCGGCACCGACTGCCAACACGATGTAACCCATGTGGTTGACCGAGGTATAGGCCACCATGCGCTTGAAGTCGCTCTGAGCCAACGCCACAAGGGCACCGTAAAGAACCGATACGACGCCGACGCCGATAATGACCCAGGCCCAGGCGCGCCAGGCCTGTGGCAGCATCGGCATCGCGACTCGCAGGAACCCGTAGGTACCCATCTTCAGCAACACCGCCGCCAGCACCGCCGAGCCGATGGCCGGCGCATCGGTATGGGCCGGAGGAAGCCAGGTGTGGAACGGAACCGTCGGGGTCTTGACCGCCAGACCGAGCAGAATCGCCGCCAGCACCAGCCCCCCGGCCAGTGGGCGACCGGTCAGCGGCGCGGCGGCGACCAGTTCGAGCATGTCGAAGGTGTGCGGCCGGGCGGCGATGTAGAGGCCGATGAAGCCCACCAGAAGCGCCAGTGACCCCAAAAAGGTGTAGAGGAAAAACTTCAGCGCCGAGCGGCCGGCATCACCGTGACCCCATCCGGCGATCACGAAGTACATCGCCACGATCGACAGGTCGAAAAACACGAAGAACAAGATCAGGTCCGCGGCGACGAACAGACCCAGGCCCACGCTCTGCAGAAACAGAAACAGAGCCGCCTGCGACCGGGTCCGGTCGCGTCCGCGCAACCCGTAGAGCGCACAGGCCAGGAAAACGATTGCGGTCATGAGGACCAGCGGCAGGGACAAGCCGTCGACGCCGAGGTGGTAGCTGCTGTTGACTGCGGGGATCCAGCGGGCCCGTTCTTCGAAGGCCAGCCCGTTGGGGCCCGGTGTCTGGTAGCGCACCCACACCAGCACCGTCAACGCCAGATCGACGGCGCTGAACCCGACCCACACCCAGCGGGCCGCCGCGGCGGCGCCGCGCGGCAACGCCAGCACGCCTGCTGCGGCAGCCAACGGCAGAAAAACGATCAGACTGAGCACTTTCACCCCACCGCCACCAGAAGTAGGACACCCAGCCCAACCACCACCACCGCCGCCAGGTAGTACTGGTGCAGCTGGCCAGTTTGCGGCCTGCGCGCCAACTCGGCGAACTGCCGCGTTCGCCTCGCCACCGCCTGCACCGCCGCATCGACACCGCGGTCATCAAAGCCGGCCGCCCACCGGCCAGCTCGCAGCGACCCGGCGACCACCCCGTCCACAGCCCGGTCCAGGACGTGGTCGTCGAACCGGGCCAACACCGCAGCAAGGCGCATCGTCGGGGCGACGACCACCGCGTTGGCGATCTGCTCCAGGCCAAGCCATTCGGCGGCCCATCGGGGTTCGGGCACCCCCCAGCGCATCACTGCGGCCACCACAACAAACGCCAACAGCGCTGAGGCGCCCAGTTCGGGCGCGCCCGGGTGCACGGTCGGCCCGTTATCGAGCACACGGCTCCACGACGGCGCGACCGGGGGCAACGCCAACACCCCTGACACGGCGGCGCCGGCGGCCAACACAACAAGAGGCAACCGCTCAAAGGTGTGCAGCGCGTGATGATCTGATGGTGCCGGCTCACCATCCGAGGACGGTGTGCCCCACACGGTGAGAAGGATTTTCCCCGCATACGCCGCGGACAACGCGGCGGCCACCAAGCCGGACGCATACAGGCCTACCGAGTGGTCTAGGGCAACCGCGAGCACCGCGTCCTTCGTCGCCCACAGCGACAGCGGCGCGATTCCCGCCAACGCCACGGCGCTGACGGTGGCGCACCAGCCGACCAGCCACCACCGCCGGGCCACCCCGCGCAGCTGCTCAAGCTGTTTGGTGCCCAGCAGCGAAAGCCAAGCCCCGGCGGCCAGAAACAGCCCGGCTTTCGTCAAAGCGTGCGCGATCAGCTGCGCAGCACCGCCACTGACCGCACCCACCCCGGCTGCCATCACCACGAACCCGAGCTGCGCTGCGGTCGACGCGGCCAGCAACTGTTTGAGATCGCGTTGGGCCAACGCGACCGCGCCCAGCAGCACCGCCGTTGCCGCGCCGACCCAGGCCGCCACTTCCGCGGCCCATCCGGTGGCCGCCAGCAACGGCTGGGCGCGCAGCAACAAGTACGCACCCATGGCCACCATCGCCGCAGAGTGCAGCAACGCGCTGACCGGGCTGGGGCCCTGCATCGCCCGCGAAAGCCAGAACGAGAACGGCAGCTGCGCCGCCTTGCCCAAGGCGGCGCACAGCACCCCGAACGCAACAACGTTGCGCCACAGCGCGGTTGCGTGAGGCAGCTCTGACAACGCCAGCCCGGCGCCGCCGGCCAGCGCCGCGCCGGCGGCTAGATAAAGCCCCAGGTCCCCGGTGCGGGTCGTGACGAAGGCAGTCAGCCCCGCAGACATCCGGAAATCATCGCGCCACCAGAAGCCGATCAACGCATAGGACGCCGCCCCCATCACCTCCCACGCCAGCAGCAGCGCCGGCAGCGTCGCGGCAGTCGCCGTCAGGACCACGGCCGAAGCAAACAGCAGCATCCAACCATGGAATCTGCCCGCAGCGACCGCAATGTCGACGGTGGCGAACATCAGCACCAACAGCGTGACGACCGCGACGGTGGGAAGCACCACCCCCGACAGGGCATCCACGGACAGTGCGAATTGCCCCCCGGCGACGAAAACGACACTGAGGGCGGGTCGGGTAATAGCCACCACAATCGACAGCACCACCACCATCGCCGACGCCGCCACAGAGATCCAGGCCGCGCACCGATCGCCGCAACGGGCAAGCAGCAACACCGCGCCGGCCACCGCCGGAAGCAGAATCAGCAGCCACAGCGCCAGCTGCGGTAACACGCTCACCCCGTTCATCCGGCCAAGTCTGCGGCCATGTCGGTCATGTCGGCGCTGCGCTCGCGGTGCAGCAGGGTGGCCACCGCGAATCCCATCGCCATCTCCACCGTCATGGCGGCGATGATCACCAGCAGCAGCACCTGTCCGGCCGGCGCGGGTGCCGAGAACCACCAAAAACCGCCGGCCGCAAGGATAACGGCGTTGATCATCAACTCCAGGCCCATCATCACCATCACCACAACCTGCTGCGAGAGCGCGCCGTAGAGCCCGACGCTGAACAGCGCCGCGGCCACCAGCAGGACGGTTTGCAGCGTCATCGCCCGACTCCGCCGGGTTGGGGATCGCGGACAGGTTTGCCTTCGAGGTCATCGCCGAACCGGTCATAGCGGGTGCGGTGGGCCGCCAGGACGATGGCGGCAACGATGGTGGCCACCATCACCGGGCTGATCACCGCCATGGCCAGCATCTGGGGACCCATCAATTCCTCACCGAGCGCGACCGTGACGTGCGGCGGCGGTGCGCCGCGCCGCGCCGGCCAGTCGCTGAGCAGAATCCCCGCCGCGAGCACGACGAAGGTCCCCACCGCCGCGGCCAGCGCGCGTCGCTTATCGTGCACCATGCTCATCGGCATCAACGCCGGATTCATGCCCATGAACATGACCATGTAGACCGCCATCACCGCCATCTCCATCACCATCATCAAAATCGTGACGATGCCGATGTAGTTCTGCTGCAACAACAGCACCGCGACGCCGACGGCAATGAACGAAACGGCCAGGGCATAGGTGGCTCGGGCCATCGAATTGACGATGAACACGGCTGCCCCGGCCACGACGGCGACGGCGGCGGTGACCCAATAGACGATGTCAACGATCATGTGTCAGTTCCTCACTGCGATCACTGCGACGACAAGGTCTTGCACGACTGTCAGCGGCACCAGCACCATCCAGCCGATCTCCATGAATTTGTCCGGTCTCACCGCCGGCACCCGGGCGCGCAGCCACACCAGCACTGACAGCACTGCAAGCGTTTTGACCAGGACCCACGCCCAGCCCGGTAACAGCGGACCCGCGCCGCCGCCCAGGTACATCGGCACCGCGAACGCCGCACCGGCAGCCAACAGCGCGTAGCGGCCCGCCTGGAATACCAGTCGGTCCACCCCGGACAGCTCCGCGGTGACACCGCCGGCAATATCGGCGCCCAGCGCCGGGCAAAACGGGCCCCAGACCGAAAAGGCCATGACACCTAGGCAATACACGACGAACGCGACCGGCATCCACACCGCAAACCACACTGCGTGCTGGGCAGCGGCCAGGTCGCCGATGCGCAGACTTCCTGCCCCGATCACCGGAGCGACCAAGGCAAACATCAGCGGCAGCTCATAGCCCAGGCCGTGGGCGAGGAACCGATAGCCCCCGATAAGGGAATGAGCCGAGTTGGGACCCCACCCGGCAAGCCACACCAAAGCCCACACCACCGCGTCCATCGCGTTGAACCACACGACTCCCAAATCGAAGTCGAACAACGCCCACCGCCCTAACGGGACCACAGTGACCATCAGCGACGCCACCACGATCAGGCCGGCCGCGCCGATTCGCCACAGCAGCGTGTCGGCGGCCACCGTGGTGCGCCGGCGCTGCCGCATCAGCCGAGCCACCTCGGTAATTGCGACACTCGCCCCGCTCCCACCGCTGCCGCCCCCGCGCGTCGCAAGGACGGCGTCGAGGGTCGCCGCATACAGACCCAGGCTCAACAGCAGCAGCGCTGCGGCCAGCGCCCACACGCCGGACACCGTCGTGACGGAGTTCTGCGCCATCACCGGCCGCCCGCAGGTTCGGGCGTGGTATCGATACCGAGACTGGCAATGGCCAGCCGAGCGGTCGCCAGCTCCAGGCCACACACCAATTTCGGCAGCGCAGCGACGAACGTGTCGGAAGTTGGGCGAAACGTGTTCAACAGCATGGGATCCCACAACACCCGCCGAGCCAGGTCCGTCTGTGCGAGGAGCCGGTCGTAGCAGTCGCCGGCCAGTGTGGTCGGTAGCTGCAGGCGGTCACAGTCCTCGACGGTCAACGGTGCGAGATCGCGCAGCGACCAGCGCAACATTCGTGACCGGGTAATCCAACGGTGCACGGTCTCAAGCAGTGAGCAGCCCGTGTCGAGAGCCGATTCGTCGATGAGGGC
This sequence comes from Mycobacterium sp. NGS67, assembly GCF_059812185.1. Classification (NCBI taxonomy): domain Bacteria; kingdom Bacillati; phylum Actinomycetota; class Actinomycetes; order Mycobacteriales; family Mycobacteriaceae; genus Mycobacterium; species Mycobacterium sp. NGS67. Next base: position 13,807 of record NZ_JCALCF010000042.1, on the reverse strand, counting down.
GTCGCGCGTTCTTCGGGCAGTGGCGGCCGCACGCGCCCACCCCGCCAACATCAGCACATTCGCGGCGTGGTCACAGAGTCGCGCCGCCGCCAGCACCTGCTGGTCGCGGACATACGGTCGCGGGTTGTGTCGCACCGAGTCCCTGTCGACGACCCACGCGTCAGCCCCGGTGAGCACATCGCCCTGCAGCGAACACTCAAGCACCAATCCAGCCGGCCAATAGGCAAGAACCGGACCCAAGCGCACATGCAGCACATCCATTTCCAGACCGTCGCGGTCCTCGCCACCTTCGGCCAAGGCGATGCCGCCAGGCGCCATGTCCATGGCGCCGTGATCCGTGTGTCCGTGCCCGCTGTGGTCCATGGCGCCGTGATCTGTGTGCCCGTGATCGCTATGGTGCGCGGCATCGTCGTTCTTGTGGTGGTCCTGGCCATGGGGCATGCCGCTGTGGTTCAGGGCGTCGTGGTCCAACTGCCTTTGGCCGGCCTGCTGTGCGACGCTGTCCTTCATCGCTCCGCACTGTGTTGGCTGTTGATGGCCGGGATGGCTACGACTGAGATCACCGTCATGCACTAACGACCGGGTGCGATTGCGGGCGTCGGTGCGCTGGGTGTCGATATTGATCAACTCGGCGACGGCACGATCGAGGGCCGACTCGACCATTTCCGCAACCGGTATCTCCAAGAGGACCCGCGGCCCGGGCAGTTGATCCCACACCCGTTCCACGGCCTCTGCTAACTCGGGTCCGGGCGTACCGCACACTGCCAACATGTCGGCATCGGCCGGTGATAGAGCAGCGCGCCACCCGCGGGCAACAAGGCGGTTTTCGGCCTCTGCACGCACCACCCAATAGCCGGGAACCTCGACAATAAGAACATGCGCCCGGCGGGCCGCGTACCGGGCTATCGACTGCGTCACACCCATCGCAGCGCGCCCTCCCGCCACGCCCACGCCACGGCCACCAGCAACGCCGCCAGAAACAAAAACATTTCAGTGATCGCCGCAGCGCCCATCTTCGCGACCACCACCGCCCACGGGTACATGAACAACATCTCGACATCGAAGGCAAGAAAGATCAGCGTGGCCAGATACCACCGCACGTGATAACGCGACAACGCGTGCTCCTGCGGTGACCATCCCGAATGAAAGGGCAACACGCCCTCGGCGCCGGGTCCTCCGGCAGTCACCCGGTGCAGCCCGTAGAGCATCACGACGCCGGCCACCGTCACCAGCAACATCCACACCACGCCCGTGTACATTTCAGCTCCTAACCGGTTGGTTGTCGCACGCACGATGGGGAGCCGTCGCTGGCGCTGCCGCGACGCCCATGTGCAAGAACTCCCGTCGGTTCAAGATTGCACCGCCACGAACGATCGCGCCCGACCGGAGCGAACAGCTGCTTCGCGTCGTGCATCGACCCATGCCGACAGTCGAGATGGCTGGTTGCCCACGCTGTGCCTCTACCCCGTGGGCTCACCTCGAGGCCACGACGCGCGTCGGAGGGCGCAACGAGGTGCGCGGCCGTCAGTCGCGCACCTGGGGGCATTGTTGCCTCCTAGGTCGATCGTGTTGGGTTCCTGATCGTCGTACGGTACCCCGCTAAGGTATGCCCATTCCACTCGGCAATGGGTGCTGGCCGGCTGCACTTGCGCAACCGGTGCTGACTCTGTCACAAAACTGTTCGGCCGACCATCGATATCCGCTGTTGAATACCCATGGGGGGTAGGGTATGGTGTCGGGTACCGAATCAAACAGAAGGGGAGACCAATGAGCACGCTGACAGTCACCGTTGCCGGGATGTCCTGCGGCCACTGCGCGTCATCGGTGCGTGAGGAGCTTGTCCACGTGTCCCACGTCAAAGCCGTGGACGTCGATGTGGCCAGCGGCACGGTGACCATCGACAGCGACGGCCCGGTCGACGCGGACGCGCTGAAGAACGCCGTCGAAGAAGCTGGCTACCAATTGGCTGGCTGAACCACCCCCGGATGCAGTAAGGGAAGTGAATCATGAGCACCGCCACCGATTTCACGCACCACATCGAGATGCAGATCGGCGGAATGACATGTGCCTCGTGCGTGGCCCGAATCGAGAAGAAGCTCAACAAGCTCGACGGGGTCAGCGCCTCGGTCAACTTTGCGACCAGCAAGGCCAGTGTCGACTACGCCGACGACATTTCACCCGATCGGGTGGTGGCAGCCGTGGAACAGGCCGGCTACACCGCGGCACTGCCGCAAACAAGTCCATCCTTTGGCGACGGCGGGGCACAGGGCGCGGTCAGAACGGATTCAGTCGCATCGCTGCGGCGCCGGCTGCTGGTGGTACTGGCGCTGAGCGTCCCGGTGATCGCGATGGCCATGGTTCCGGCGCTGCAGTTCACCAACTGGCAGTGGCTGTCACTGACGCTGGCTGCGCCGGTGGTGGTGTGGGGCGGGTGGCCGTTTCACAAAGCCGCCTGGATCAATCTGCGCCATGGCAGCGCCACGATGGACACGCTGGTCTCCATGGGCACGCTGGCCGCACTGGGCTGGTCGATTTACGCGTTGTTGTGGGGTACGGCGGGAATGCCCGGCATGACCCATTCATTCCAATTGACCATCACCCGCAGCGACGGTACCGGCAACATTTATCTGGAAGCCGCCGCGGGGGTGACGGCGTTCATCCTTGCCGGTCGGTACTTCGAGGCCCGGGCTAAGCGGCGCGCCGGTGCTGCGCTGCGTGCGCTGCTCGAGTTGGGCGCCAAGGAGGTCGCGGTGCGCCGAAATGGCGCCGAGCAGCGAATCCCCATCGACCAGCTCGCGGTCGGTGACCAGTTCGTGGTGCGTCCCGGAGAGAAGATCGCTACCGACGGCGTGGTGATCGAGGGCTCCTCGGCGGTGGATGCCTCGATGCTGACCGGCGAATCGGTGCCGGTCGAAGTCGGGCCCGGCGACCCGGTCGTCGGCGCCACAGTCAACGTCGGCGGACGAATCGTGGTGCGCGCCCGAAGGATCGGTTCAGAGACCCAACTGGCGCAGATGGCCCGGCTGGTCGAGGACGCGCAAACCGGCAAGGCCCCGGCGCAGCGGTTGGCCGATAAGATCTCGGCCATCTTTGTGCCGATCGTCATCGCGCTGTCGCTCGCGACGCTCGGATTCTGGCTCGGCACCGGCGGATCGGTCTCCGCGGCGTTTACCGCGGCCGTCGCGGTGTTGATCATCGCCTGCCCGTGCGCTCTGGGTCTGGCCACACCGACCGCGTTAATGGTGGGCACCGGCCGCGGCGCCCAGCTGGGGATTTTGATCAAGGGACCCGAAGTGCTCGAGTCGACCCGGCGCGTCGACACGATCGTCTTGGATAAGACCGGCACCATCACCACCGGCACGATGACCCTGCTGGCGGTGATCACCGCCGACGGCGAACGGCCCGACGAGGTGCTGCGCTTGGCGGGCGCCTTGGAAGACTCCTCCGAGCACCCGATCGCCAAAGCAATCGCCACAGGCGCGAGGGAAAAAGTCGGTGACCTGCCGGCCGTGGCCGACTTCGTCAATGTGGCGGGCCTCGGCGTGCAGGGCCTTGTCGAGGGTCATGCGGTGGTGGTAGGTCGGCGGCGGCTGCTTGCGCAGTCATCGCAGCAGCTACCGCAGAAATTGACGCAGTCGATGCACCGGGCCGAAGACGACGGCAAGACCGCGGTGGCGGTCAGCTGGGACGGCAAGCCGCGCGCAGTGCTTGTGGTCGCCGACGCGGTCAAACCGACCTCGGCCGAGGCGGTCCAGCGGCTGCGCACGCTGGGTTTGACACCGATCATGCTCACCGGTGACAACCACGCTGCGGCCGCCACGATCGCCAGCCAGGTCGGCGTTGATCGGGTCATCGCCGAGGTTCTGCCGCACGAGAAGGTCCAAACCATCAAGCGGTTGCAGGCCGAAGGCAAAGTCGTTGCCATGGTGGGTGACGGCGTCAACGACGCTGCCGCGCTTGCACAGGCTGACCTCGGGCTGGCGATGGGTGCCGGTACCGACGTCGCTATTGAAGCCAGTGACGTGACCCTGGTGCGTGGTGACCTGCGGGTGGTGGCCGACGCCATCCGGCTTTCTCGCAAAACCCTCGCCACCATCAAGGGCAACCTGTTCTGGGCGTTCGCCTACAACATCGCCGCGCTGCCACTGGCGGCGGCGGGGCTGCTCAATCCGATGCTGGCCGGTGCGGCGATGGCGTTTTCATCGGTCTTCGTCGTCACCAACAGCCTGCGGTTGCGCAGATTCACCGCCCACACCCGACCGTAGCGACCGCAACAAGTCTCAACCACGAAGCGACGCAACAATTTTCACTACCAGCGTATGGCTGCAGACAAGTCCACGGGGTACACCGGTGGCTCTCGCTTTTCAATCCGGAAAGGAAACAAAAGATGATAGGGCAACGAATGCTCACGATTACCGCGGCCGGGGCCGCGGCGCTACTGACCCTGGCCGCGTGTGACAGCTCAACCAATCAGGCCGGCACCAGTACCACGGTCGCCGCCTCTCCCGGCGCATCGGCCTCGCCTGCGCATAATGGCCAGGACGTGACGTTTGCCCAGCGCATGATCCCCCACCACCAGCAGGCCATCCAGATGAGCGACATCATCCTGGGCAAGCAGAACATCGACCAGCGTGTGAAGGACCTAGCCAACCAGATCAAGGCGGCTCAGGGACCTGAAATCGAGCAGATGCAGACTTGGCTGAGCGGGTGGGGTCAGCAAACGACGTCGACAGTCCCTAGCAGCATGGCGCCGCAGAGCCCGCCGCCCGGGATGCCGAACCACACTGGCATGCCCGGGATGAACGGAATGGATGGGATGATGTCCGAAAAGGACATGCAGGCCCTGCAGAACGCTCAGGGCGTTGCGGCCAGCAAGCTTTTTCTCACCCAGATGATCCAGCACCATCAAGGGGCAATCAGCATGGCGCAAAACGAAATCAATGCCGGTCAATACCCGCCGGCCATCGCGGTGGCGCAATCGATCGTGACTAACCAACAGCAGGAGATCAACACCATGCAGACCATGCTGGACTCGTTGTAGGGGGTACTAAGCAAAGGCGAGCGAGTTGAGAATCGCCGGCGCGCCCGCAATCGCAGTCCTCAGCCAGGGCGCCGCCGCCTCGACGATGCCTCCGTGGAACGCGATCACCGACACCAAGGATCGGCAGGAGACTCACGGCGGGCATGCTGTGCGGCGCGGACCCGTCTGACCTACGAACATGCGACCAAGCTCTGCCGCGACGCATTGCGAAGTACTTACGACGACGGTGTTGTCCTGTGCCGGCAGACATCGCGTTGTGGACGAATGGGCGGGGTGATCCCGGATAAGAGTCCGCGTTGTCATCGGCACATGCCCGCCGGGAGCGCACCTACGAAGGCTGTCAGGGTGGGTTCGAGGACCGGTAATCGGGCAGGTGGTTGGCCGTCGAGCCGGGATCCTTCAACCCGGTCGACGTCGACAACAGCACGACGCTCTCGTCAGTATTAATCCAGGTTCGCGCGGCGAGCTGCTGAGCCGCCAGTACCGTTAACACGGAGGCAGCCCATCAACGCTTTCCGGCGGCCGGGTCGATGACGACGGGGCAGCGCGTCCAGGACTGCACGACGCGTTCGGTGGGGTGATTGATCACCGCCGGTTCGCTCGGCGGCTTGACGTCGAGCAGAGCGTGCTCGCGGCAGTAATCGTCGTTATAGATGGTGTCGAAGTAGCGTTGCGGCCCGTCCGGGAATACCGCGGCGATGGTGGTGCCGCGCGGGTGTGTTCGGACGGCCCAGCCCGCGACAAGTGCGACCGCGCCCACACTCCAGCCGCCGCTGACGTATTGGGTCGAAGCCAGGGCACGACATGCCCATACCGCCTCTGCAGGGGCAACCCAGTGTGCTTCGTTGAAGGCTGGATAGTCCACGTTCCCGGGATAAATGCTTGACCCGAGGCCGCGCATCAGTCGGCTGGCGGCTGGTTGCCCGAAGATGGTGGAGCCGATGGTGTCCACGCCGATCAGCTTCAGGTCAGGGTTGTGTTCGCGCAGCACCCGCGAAACCCCCGCCGAATGTCCGCCGGTTCCCACCGAGCACACCAGTACGTCGATATTCCCCAGTTGGGAAATCATCTCCATTGCCAGCGGACGGTAGGCGTCCACGTTGTCAGGGTTGTTGTACTGGTCGGGATACCAGGCGTGCGGATCGCCGGCCAATAGCTCGGCGACCCGATCCTTGCGCGCCTGCTGCCACCCGCCGACCGGATCAGGCTCGGCGACCAGATCGAGGCGGGCGCCGTAGGCAGTGAGCATGCGCTCGATGATCGGCTCCATGCCGGGATCGGTGACCACGGTGACAGGATGTCCGTAGACGGTCCCGGCCAGCGCCAAACCCAGGCCCATGGTGCCGCTGGTGGATTCGACGATTCGCGCACCGGGCAGGAGGTCTCCGCGCGCGCGGGCTTGTTCCACCATGTGCAGCGCGGGGCGGTCCTTCATCGCACCGGGATTAAGCCCCTCGAGCTTGGCCCAGAAGCCACGGTCCGGGTCACTGAACGGCGCAGACACCCGTAACACCGGCGTGGTGCCGACAATCGTGTTCGCCCGTCCCTGCGTGCCCAACGCAACAGGCTGGGACGCTATAGGTCGGTTGTTCTCAGGAGATAGAGCAGGATTCATGTGATCGTCGCATCTGCGTGAAAGCCGCGGCACAGCGCGGCAGCTGACAATGACAGAAGTCACCAACCGTGATGGCAGCAGAGCCACCGGTCTGACGATCACCGGTCAGCAACGAGTGATGCACAACCGGGACAAAATCTGTTTGCCGGTCAACGAAGCAGTGAACCGACCGGGCGGCGGCCGCATCATTGGCGACAGCATGGCCGCCAGCCACCCGGCAATGGCGATGCCCGCCGTGGCGATGAAATCGGAACCGGCCAGCGGCGCGGTCCGCGGTAAGACCGCGGCATCAGACATGTCCGACGAGCAGATGGATTCATGCTGACTATGGTCGTGAGTGGCGAGAGCGAGAACACGAGCCGCAAATGCCGATACCGAGCGGTGTGAATGGACCGGGGAGACTTCACAACAGGGCAGGGCGACTCTGGCGCCCAAAACGAGTACCAGCGCCGCGCCGAACATGAGAACGGTGTACCTCAGGCGAAAGCTCGTCGGGGTGCCGCTGAAACTTGCGATGCCCCGACTGTAACAGCACCGCGACCCCAAAAAGACGGAACCGCACACCTGACCTGTGCATTACGAACCAACAACTTGCGTGAAGTCCTACTTGTTGCGAAAGAACGCACTGAATCGCGCTGGGAAATGTGGGGGCTCCAGACCTTAGAACGAGGATGGAGTTATGCCGAAGGAACAGGTGCCTGGGGAAAGCCGACGTCGCGTCGGTATGGCCTGGAAGAAAGGCCGGTGCGGTGCGGATGGTGCGTGCATTGCGTGCCGAGTTGGGCACCGAACGCGGGACGATGCACCGAGTTGCCTGTCAACTTGGGTACGGCATCGAATTCCTGCGGCCTGGGTGCGTCAGGCCGACATCGATGACGGGTACGCCCCAGGAGTGTCGACGTCGGAAGCGCAACAGACCAAGGAACTCGAACAGGAGAACCGAGAACCTAAGCGCGCGTTGGTTATCTGAGGTCGTGAAGGAGCTGTCCTTGATGTAGACGCCTGTGGAAAACCATCGCCGACGTCGAGCTGGCCACCCTGGGCTGGGTCCACTGGCACAACACCAGCCGACTCCACGACTACCCCAACGACCTATTAGCCGCAGAGTTCGAAGCCACGTTCTACGCTACGAAACGGACCGACCAACCCCTGGTCGGAATCCAACAAACCGAGCCTCCATCAGAACCAGGGGATTCACAGGGCGGTGAGAGCCCGAACGACAGAAGCAGGCTCGGTACGAATTTGGTCATGACAATCCGAGGACACCGACAGGTTCCCAGTCGAAGAGGACGATCGCCGCGACACCAGCGCTGGACGTGCGAAGATTTCCTCGACATGGCTCAAGCGCCGGAAAATTGATACAGCATGATCGCAGCAGGCATTATGGACGGGTGGAGACAGTGCCGCAGACTGCAGTGACCGGCGCGGGCCATCGGGCGTTGGTGGTCGACAACGAAGTTTCGCTAGCCGGAGTGGTCGCCAGTTATCTTGAGCATGAGCAGTTCGAAGTATGTATCGCTCATGACGGGTCCGATGCGCTCACCTTAGCCCGTGCGTTCAACCCTGATGTCGTTGTCCTCGATCTGGGCTTGCCGGGGATGGACGGCATTGAAGCCTGCCGCCAGCTACGCACCTTCTCCGATGCCTATGTTGTGATGTTGACTGCCCGCGACAGCGAGGCGGACACACTGATCGGATTGTCGGTGGGCGCCGACGACTATGTGACCAAGCCCTTCAGGCCGCGCGAACTCGTCGCGCGCATCCTCGCGATGCTGCGCCGACCGCGCACAATGCAGCCAGGGAGCGGGGACGTCGGCACCGGGGCCACGGCCGACTAGCAGGCAGTCATTTCGGTGCGTCGCCTTCGTGCACTCCCTGGACGCAACTTGACTCGTGTGGAATGCCGATAGGCCTAGACTGCGACCCAGAAGGGCAGTCTACCGAATCACCTCTCACATCACGAAACAGGTTTGACCCGCGTTAGACCTCGGGGAGGAAAGATCACCTCGTCTAGACCGGCTCGGCAAGGTCCTTCGCACGCAGTTGAGCGAACACGGCGACGAACAATTGGGCCGCGATCGACTATCGCCGTGACCGGCGTCGAATATCGGATGGGAATTGGCCAATGAGTGACAACACCACACCGGGTGCCAAGCCGCGCCGGTTCTTGCGCCGACCCGGCATCGGGTTGCGCCTGCTGCTCGCCCAGACACTTGTGCTCGCCGCCGGTGCAGCCGTCACCTGGGCGATTGCCGCCGTCGTCGGTCCGCGGCTTTTCAAGGAGCACATGCATCAGGCGGTGCCCGCCAACTCTTTCCTGGAAATACATGCCGCGCATGCCTACAGAGAGGCCACTGCCGTGGCCGTTGGCGGCGCCCTTGCCATTTCCGCGTTGATGGCGCTGGCGGTCAGTTGGTATGTCAGCCGTCGGCTGCAACGGTCGGTCACCGAGGTCGCCGCCGCTGCGACCGAGGTCGCCCGCGGCCGATATGACATCCGGGTTTCGCCTACCCGCCTCGACGAGGATTTCGACACGCTCGTTGACTCATTCAACCAGATGGCGGCACGGCTACAAACCGTCGACGCTACCCGGCGCCAGTTATTCGGCGACCTGGCCCACGAGATTCGCACCCCCGTCTCGGTTCTGGAGGCCTATGTGGACGCGCTCGAAGACGGGGTGCGGTCGCTGACCCCGCAGACCACCGCGATGCTGCGCGACCAGACCCGCCGACTAGTGCGGTTCTCCGAGGACACTGCTGCACTTGCCCAAGCCGAAGAGAGTGCCTTCTCGATGGCCTTTGACTGGATCGACGTGCGCGAGTTGATCGATGCGGCCGTGACGGCGGCGCAAGAACGCTATCGGAGCAAACATGTCGATCTAGTCGCCACGTTACCTCCGAACGTACCCTCGCTGTGGGGGGACCCCCAACGGCTATCTCAGGTCCTGGGGAATTTGCTTGACAACGCGCTGCGCCACACGCCGCCGGGAGGCCGTGTCGTAGTCCGCGCGGCTGTGAACGGCGCTGAGCTTACGCTTTCGGTCGTCGACAGCGGTGAGGGCATCCCCGCCGAACACCTACCCCATGTGTTCGAACGGTTCTATCGAGCCGATCTCGCCCGCGACCGAGGCTACGGTGGAGGCGGAATCGGACTAGCCATCGTCAAGGCGCTGGTGGAGGCCCACAACGGACGCGTCGTTGCGGCCAGCGACGGTATCGGCAAAGGCGCCGCGTTCACCGTCACCCTGCGGATTGGTTGAAGCCGGACGAGCCGGGCGCAACGGTTCCAGAAGGGCGCCGGCACCGGCCTGCCTCGTTTCGGCTGCCCCGCCGTCAATGCCGCGGAACGTGATCGTCTCGAAGCTGGCCCGGAATGGTGTCTCGCGGCAACCAGCTGAAACCTCAGGCAGCCGTCGGCACGGCGTGGTGGTTCGCGGTGGACCAATTGCCAATCGCCGCAATATTTTCGCACTCGACGGGGCTGAGTTATGGATTTGACTAGCGGCGGATCTCGAGCGTCGGAGTGCGGCTCGTGTACCCGTCTGACCTACGAACATGCGACCAAGCTCTGCCGCGACGCATTGCGAAGTACTTACGACGACGGTGTTGTCCTGTGCCGGCAGACGCCGCGTTGTGGACAGATGGGCGGGGTGATCCCGGATAAGAGTCCGCGTTGTCATCGGCACATGCCCGCCGGGAGCGCACCCACGAGGGCTGTCAGGGTGGGTTCGAGGACCGGCAAATCGGGCAGGTGGTTGGCCGTCGAGCCGGGATCCTTCAACCCGGTCGACGTCGACAACAGCACGACGCTCTCGTCAGTATCAATCCAGGTTCGCGCGGCGAGCTGCTGAGCCGCCAGTACCGTCAACACGGAGGCGCCTTCTGCGTAAAAACCTTCGCGCGAAGCCAATTCGAGTTGCGCACGGACGATCGCGTCATTGCTTGGTTCGGTGACTGCCGTCCCGTGGGTGGCTCTGATTGCGTCCAATCCCTGATAGGTTGCCACGCGTGCAGCGACCGAAAATGCGGTTGAAGGTCGTGTGGGAACGGTCGGCAGCTTTCCCTGCGGGGATTTCAGCCCGCGGGCATAGGCGCCGAACGGGTCGACCGCGACCAACCGGGGCATCCGGGTGCTAAGACCGAGATCGGTGAGGTCGGCAAATCCCCGGCGAATACCGGCCAACCCATCACCGTAGGCTGTTGGGACAACGATAACGTCGGGCGTTTCGCCGAGTTGGCGCCACAACTCGTAGGCGATCGTTTTGTATCCCTCCACGCCAAACGGGTTGGAACCGATCGGGGGGCTCACAACTCCGGATATCGGCGTCCAGCCGAACGCCTCGACCGCTTCCCGCATCACCGACCACCGGTCTGGGCCTTTCTCGAACGCCACGACGCAGGCGCCATAGGCTTGCATCAGGGTGCTCATCGCGCGCGGCACCGACGACAAGGTGAGAACCACGCAGTTAAGCCCTGCCGCGGCTGCGTAGGCGGCCACGGCTGCGCCGTGGTTTCCCGTTGAGGAGACGATGACCGTTGAAGCCCCCAACGCCACCGCCTTTGTGATATCGGCCGCCGCAAGCCGGTCCTTGAATGACCAGGTCGGATTGCGGGCTTCGTCTTTAAGCATGAGTCTGTGTAGTCCAAGCCGCGGGCCCAGCCGATTCAGTGGAATTACGGGCGTCTGACCTTCTCCCAAGGTCACCGAAGCATCGCCGGGTGCCAAAGGCAGTAGATCGCGGAATACGAAGACCCCGGACTGGGACTCCGCCCACGGCAAGGGGCCTGCCGTCAGCGCGTAGACGGGGTGAGATTCACACCGATATCGTCGCGGGCGCAGCGGGGACATCCGAACGATGCTCGATCTTCTGGTGCTTCCGCTCCGCACCGGGGACAACGGAGAAAGCCGAGATAGCGTGCGTTCATATTGAGGCTTTCTTCATATATTTGTTTTTTCACTTGGGCCTGTGGGGTTGATGGCGAGCTTATCGAAGCGTCTGTGGACGGAGAGATGCTTGAGGATCGGTTCGGCCAAGAACCCGATAAGCCTGTTCAACTTTTCTGCGATCTCCGTCCGGTAAGTGGGATCGGCGGTCACATGGGCGATCTGGGTGCGCTGGCGCATTATTTTGCGCAGCGGAGGATCACCGAATCGAGCCCTACTCGTTGTTCGACAAGCTGTTGAGACCTCGGTACCATTAAGGGGTATGGGGTATACGAGGGCTTGGGCGCAGGCCAGGCGTCTCAACTGTACGCAGGCGGTCCCGGCCGGGAACCCTCGTCGCAGTGGTGGCCGGGGTGGGGATGTTCGCCGTCGCTGCTCACTCCGACCTGCTGCGGCCCGTATCCCACACAGCTCATCAGGCGCGCGCTTTAGTTACCTCCCCCTCGCTGGGCAGTGAATTCATAATCGGCAGTCACCCCGCACACCGTGACAATCATTCGTCGGGCACGCACCAGCACGGGGCGTTCGAGACCGGGGTGCTGCCCGTCTCACCCGCCACCACCTTTGCTTCCCTTGTCGTGGTGGCGGCGGTCGCCGGCGTAGGTGTACTGCGCCAGCAAGTGATGCTGACGGGGCGGGGCCCGCCGCGTGGGCTGGCCGCTGCCCTGACCGGTCAAGACCTCTTGACGCGGTTCTGCCTTTCTCGTCGCTGATTGGTCAGCGCCAGGCTGTTGTGCCTTGTCACGACGGCCGGTGGCCGCTGCCCGTGTCAACGGCCGCGCCGTGCGGCCCCTCGCTAGAAAGCGACGATCCCATGAACAACCAAATCAAAATTCTGCCCCTGAAGTCCTTGAAAACCATCGGGCCACGTAGTTCGCGGCCAATGAAGCAACGATTCATGTCTGCGGCGGCGACCATCGCTATCACTGTCGGTTTTGGGCTGGCCAGTCTCGGCGCGGCAGCGAGCGTTCAAGCACAGCCCGCACCCTCCCCAAGTGACCCTTGGTGCGGGTACTGGAACCCGTATTGCTACGGGGGAGGCGGCGGCCACGGCGGCGGCCACGGTGGCGGCCATGGTGGCGGCCATGGTGGTGGTGGCGGCCATGGTGGTGGTGGCGGCCATGGTGGCGGAGGCCGTTAGTTGCCCATGGTGGTGATTGTGGCCCCACCGACAGGCCTTCCGCGTTGCCTACCGGCCACTTCAAGACGAGGTGAGAACGTCGTAGTGGTTCAGTCGTGTTAACGACGGTTGAAAACCCGGCCAGTCGCGACGGTTGAAAAGTAGGCCACCCAATCAGATTGGATGGGTGATCTCTTTGGAAGACTGGGCTTTGATCCGGCATCTTTACCGCAGCGAGGATTTGTCTCAGCGGGCCATTGCACGTCAGCTCGGCATCGCGCGTGACACGGTGGCCGCGGCGCTGGCCAACGATGGGCCGCCGAAGTATCAGCGGGCCTTGACACCGTCGGCGATCAGTGAGGTGGAGCCGCGGATGCGGGCGTTGCTGTCGGCTTACCCGACGATGTCAGCGACGGTGCTGGCCGAGCGGGTGGGGTGGACGGGTTCGATCTCGTGGTTCCGGGAGCGGGTCCGCGCGATCCGCCCGGAGTACCTGCCTGCTGATCCGGTGGATCGCCTCGAGCATCCGCCGGGGCGAGCGATCCAGTGCGACCTGTGGTTCCCGGCACCCAGGATCGCGGTCGGGTTCGGCCAAGAAGCGATGCTGCCGGTGTTGGTGATGGTCGCGGCGTTCTCCCGGTTCATCGCCGCGGTGATGCTGCCTTCACGTCAGACGATGGATTTGGTGGCCGGGATGTGGCAGCTGCTCTCGGGCAGCTTCGCCGCAGTGCCTCATGAGTTGTGGTGGGACAACGAGGCCGGCATCGGGCGCCGCGGCCGGTTGACCGATGCGGTCACGGCGTTGATGGGCACGCTGGGTTCGCGGCTGGTGCAGCTCAAACCCTATGACCCTGAATCCAAGGGCATCGTGGAGCGAGCCAACCGCTATCTGGAGACCTCATTTCTGCCCGGGCGCAGCTTCGCTTCGCCGGCAGACTTCAATGCTCAACTGGGGCAATGGCTTCCGATCGCCAACGCTCGTCGGGTGCGAGTCTTGGATGGTCGTCCGGTGGACTTCCTCGACGCCGACCGAGCCCAGATGCTGGGCCTGCCGCCGGTAGCGCCGGTCACCGAGACGCTGACCTCG
>NZ_JCALCF010000041.1:0-38743 GCF_059812185.1 Mycobacterium sp. NGS67 | reverse complement strand
CGCATGAGCCTCACGATAAACCCCGCCTACGACAAACACGGTCCGCTACGCGGACCGACAGACGGGATCGGCTATCCCCCGACTGAAGTCGAGGGCTTGCGCCGAAGAAAGCTTCGGTCAGGTGGGTCGGGCCACAACGACCGGTATGTGCACCGAATGCACGACGGCATTGCTCACCGAGCCGAGCAGCAGGCGTTCGATGCGACCGCGCCCGTGGCTACCGACGACCAGCAGCTGAGCGGTACGGGACCGTTCGATCAGCTCGCGAGCCGCGCTGTCCCGGACCACCAGCCGCTCGATGGTGACGTCGGGATAGCGTTGCTCCCAACCCGACAGACGTTCCAGCAGCACCTGGCCGGCTTGGGACTCCAGCTCCGACCAGTCGTAGCCGCCGAGGTCGAGGACCTCGTTGTCGCTCCAGGCATGGATGGCGACCAGCTTGACGCCACGACGGGACGCCTCGTCGAACGCGATCCCCGTCGCCACTTCGGAGATCTCCGACCCGTCCACGCCGAGCAGCACCGGAGCGTCCTCGGGAGGCGGGGGTGCTTCGTCCCGGACGACGACGACGGGGCACTTGGCGTCGCGCAGCACGCCCGAACTCACCGAGCCCACCAACACGCGCCCCACCACGCCGCGACCGTTGCTGCCGACGACGACCATCTCCGCACGCTCGGAGAACTCGACCAGGGTGGGCACCGGCGGCGACGTCTTCAGTTCGGTCGCGATGTCGAGGGTATGACTCGCCCCTGCCGCTTCACGAGCGAGTTCGGCCGCCGCGTCGAGTATCCGGCGGCCGTCGTCGTCCTGCCACACCGCCGCCCCGCCCGGCAACGGAATCTGCGGGAACGTCGGCACGCGTGCGTTGAGCATGTGCACCAGCGTCAGTGGGACGCCGCGCAATGCCGCGTCCCGAGCCGCCCAGGTCACCGCGGCATCCGACGGCGGCGATCCGTCGACACCGACGACCAGACCTCGACGTTGGACGGATGTGGTCATCTGATTCCTTTCTCGCACCGGCTCTCGGATACCCGCAAACACCATCGGCAGAGGAGCCCCGGCCGTGTGAGATACCCAACCATTCGTTGCTCACCCACGGAACTCGAGTACTTCGGAGACCGGCCGTCGTGGCGTGGGTGCGCCATGCGGCCCGTCGGCCGGTGACCTGCCGACGCGGATCAGCGCCTGGGGGTGTCCCTCGCCGCCGGTGATCTGGGTGATGATGTTGCGACTCATGGCCATCTCGGTCATGTGCGTCAACGTACATGTGGCCATCCCGGCCACGGTGCACTCGAGCAGTACCGCCGACAGTGCCTCGCCGCACCGCAGCACCTCGCGCGGGTCGTCGTCGCGGGTGGACAGCACCACGATTTTGGACCGGTCGTGGTCGATGCCGGCGCGGCGGTGGCCGGGCCCCGCCGGCGGGAAGGCCCGCGCGACGTCGACGCGTGCGGCCTCGTCGCTGGATATCAGCGCGCTGTCCGGCACGTGGGTCGCATCGGACTCGAAAGGAGAAGTCCACCAACGTAATTCGGACACATAGGAAGTGTCGTAACTGCGCAGCGTTTCGGTGAGCTTGGAGGCCTCGGCCAGCGCGGGACGCTGCTCGTCGGCGACCACGTCCAGCAGGACGCCGTGGTGATCTGCCGCGTTGTGCAGCTCGGCCTGCAGCGCAGGCCATCCCGTGGGTGCGGCGAACGGCAGCCGGTCGGTGCGCCGCCGCCGTATCGCCTCGGCCCTCTTCAGGACTGCCGCGCTGGCCTGTTGTGGCCAAACATGAAGTGTCGCAAGGTGAGCCGCGTGGCCGTCGAACCGCTCGGTGCTGCTGTCCCAACCGGCGGCCGCCAGCGCGATCCGAAGGTGATCCAGCACGGCGCCACAACTGATCCTCAGCTCACGCCCGGAGTGATCGGTTGCGTGCATCATCCGGCGCGGGTCCGCCGACAGGTGCAGCGTCGCTCCTTCGGCGATCCAGCGCCAAGGCTGACTGTTGTGCAGCGACGGAGCCCGGCACGCGAGCGCCACCACCGCACGGATCAACTCGAAATCCGGCCCCGCCGCCGTCATCGGTCCCACCCCCAGTCGGTCTGTCGTCGCACTTTCGCCGCGGCCCGCGACTCTCTCGACCTGATCATCGTTCGATCGCGTCGGCGGGCGCTAGGGACTGAAGTCCACATCGGCAGGCCATTGGTCGATCGGTCGGTCGCCCTCGACGGCGCGGGAGGTCGGGGCGACCTCGATACGGTTACGGTTGAGAAGATCAACTGCCGAAGGGAGTGGTCTGGTGTCAGGCTCCGGTGACGGCGTCACCATCTTGCCCGAGAGTGAATGCTGGGATCTGCTGCGAAGTGTGCCCATCGGACGCCTGGTGACCAGCGTCGACGGGCGGCCGCAGATTTTTCCGGTCAACTTCGCCGTGCAGCGCCGTACCGTGCTGTTCCGCACCGCCGAAGGCACCAAGCTGATCAGCACCGCGATCAACAATCAGGTGGTCTTCGAGGCCGACGAATACACCACCGCCGAAGGCTGGAGCGTGATCGTCAAGGGCGTGGCCCGCTCGGTGCGCGACGACGAAGACCTCGCGGAAGCCGAGCGTGCGGAATTACTGTCGTGGACGTCGACGACGAAAACGCACTACGTTCGGGTGCTGGCCGAGATGGTCACGGGCCGCAGATTCCGCTTCAATCAAGCCGGGCCCGCCTCGCCTGACGGCGGCCCGGCCGGGACCTAACGCGCGACGGACTGTTGGCCGTCGGCGATCCATTCGACGAAGTCGTCGAGGTCGCGACGCGGCGTAGACGGTAACGGGTCGGCGTTGATGGGCGCCCAGCCCACCCGGAGCAGCATCTGCGGATAGCCGTCGACACCGAAGACGTCCGAGCGCACCGCCGCACGCGTCTCACCGATCTCGAGCGGCTCGGTGACCGGGCAGCTGGACAGTCCCAGCGCGGTCGCGGTGAGCAGCACGACGCTGGTGGCTTCGCCGGCCCGTAACCACGCCAACCTGTCGTCGGTCGCGGTTCCCAGCGCCAGGATCGCGGCGTTGTCGGCGCCGGGTGCCCCACCGGCCGGAGTGGCCAGCGCCGGACGGGCAAACAGCCGGCCGGGTACCGCCGCGTTCAGATCCGGTTCCGGCGTACTGCGGGCCGGGACTCCGTCGGCCGAGGCGTGCCGGCCACTCCACGCGGTGAGCTCGGCGAGATAGTCCGGGTCGTTCACGTGGTTCCAAACCGATTCCGCCACAATCTCGTTCAGCTTGTCGGTGGCATCGATCTGACGTAACGCCACGCCGGTGCGGGCCGCGCGCGCGACCATCAGCGCGATGTCGCCCGTCGCGACGGGCCAGAAACTGTAGTGCCGCCGATCGGTGCGCCGGCGCGGTATCGCCGCGGCCATCATGATGTCGGGTTGGTCGGCCGGGTGCGGAGTGACTTCGACGGCCGCCAGGTGACTCGGGTCAGCGGGGTTCGGCAGCCGGGTCACCTTGGCGTGCCAACCCGTCGCGGCTAAGGCGACGACGCAGTGATTGAGCGCCGCACCACAACTGAGGATCAGGTCTCGGCCGTCGGGGTCGGTGATGGGCAACTGCAACGTCGAGTCGCAGTAGAGGTGCAGACTGGCTTCGTCCACTCGCCAGCGCCAGGGTTGCGTGTTGTGCACCGACGGCGCCCGCGACGCCAGCCGTAGGACAGTCCGAACAGTGCCGTCATCCGGGAAATGCGCGCTCATGTCTTCACGATGGCGCGATCCCGTCGCGCAGACGAGGGCATGGTGTCCCTAGAAACCGATGACTTTGGACCTTCGATGCCCGGTCAGCGGTACACGCGTTCCCGCACGCCGCGTGGTCATGGCAGGGTGACGGGGGTGGCCAACGCGTCTGCCCAGATCGACAACCTGCGTGAGATCGACACCTCCGTCGGGACCCTGCGCTACTACGATTGCGGCGCCGTCCCCACTCCGACTGTGCTGTTCCTGCACGGGTCCGGCCCGGGCGTCACCGGCTGGCGCAACTTCCGCGGGGTGTTGCCCGCCTTCAGCGCGCACTTCCGTTGCCTGGTACTGGAATTCCCCGGCTTCGGCGTCACCGACGACCTCGGCGGCCACCCGATGATCACCGCGCAGGGTGTGGTGGCGCCGTTCCTGGATGCCCTCGGGATCGAGCGGGTGCACATCGTCGGAAACTCGATGGGCGGCGGGGTCGGTGTGAACTTCGCGATCCGGAACCCGGACCGCATCGACCGGCTGGTCACGATCGGTGGCATCGGCACCAACACCTTCAGCCCCGGGCCCAGCGAAGGCATCCGGTTGCTGCAGGAGTTCACCGAAGATCCGACCCGGCAGCGGCTCGTCGACTGGCTGAAGTCGATGGTCTACGACCAGTCGCTGGTCACCGAGGAACTCGTCGAGGAACGTTGGCAGCTGGCCACCGATCCCGACACGCTGGCCGCAGCGCGCCGGATGTACGGCAAGGCCGCGTATTCGGCGATGATGACCGCGATGAGCGCCGCCGACCGGCCGATGCCGTGGGCGGTGATGCACAAGGTGACCGCACCCACGCTGTTGACGTGGGGCCGCGACGACCGGGTGAGCCCGCTGGACATGGCGCTGATCCCGATGCGCACCATCCCGAACGCGGAACTGCACGTGTTCCCCAACTGTGGGCACTGGGCGATGATCGAGGCCAAGGCGGCGTTCGAGAGCACCGTGCTGGCGTTCCTATCTAGATAGGTCCTTCGTGAGCAGCGCGTGCGCCTCGGGGTTTCCGTCCAGTACCCGGCTGGTGCGGGTACCGATCCGCCACTTCCCGTCGACGCGGTGCAGCACGAAATGGTTTGCGGTGCAACGCCAGACGCGATACCCCTGGCCGTCCCGGACCAATACCAGCGACTCGCACACCGCCACCGCGGAGTCGCCGTCGACCGTCACCACACAGGGCCCCAGAAAATGGCAACACCCGGCTGCCACCATCTTCTGGTGCGCCGCGGAACTGACCATGGCATGCACCTCGGCGCGACCTTCCATGCGCATCAGGTCCACGTCGTAGACGCCGTCCTCGGCCCACAACCGCGCGGTCGCATCGGGATCGCCGGCATCGACCGCCGGACCGTACGAGGCGATCAGGCGGGCGATGTCGCGTTCGTCTTCGAGCAACCGCAGCCGGGCAACGAGGTCCTCGACGTCGATCATGAGTCACCCCCGATCAACGCCTGGACCCGCTGGTGCGCGCCCAGGACGATCGCCGCGCGGTCCGGTCCACTGCCCCACCGCACCGACGCGGCATTGTCACCGGCGATGTGTACCGGCCCGTTGCCCAGATTCGCCAGCCCCTCACGCGCCACATCGGCCGGTTCGGACACGACCAGACCAGGCACGTCGAAGTTGAGGCCGGCCCGTTCCATGGCCGGGGTGCGGGTCACCCCCAACAGGAGTTCGAGTACGTCGACGTTGTAGTCGCGCAGCTCGAGCCACAGGCTTTCGGCGAACACCCGGCTGAACGCTTTGACTCCGGTGTAGGCCGACTGTCGCATCGAGCCGTACGACCCGGCGATCGAACCGACCAGGATGATGCCGCCGCGGCCCCGCTCGCGCATGGATCGGCCGAAGTGCTGGACGAGTTCCAGCATTCGGGTCACGTTCAGGTCGATCACCCGGGTGATCGCGGCCAGGTCGGCGTCCAGGAACTGTTCCCGGCAGGTGTTGGCACCGGCGTTGTAGATCAGCAAGCCGACCTCGAGGTCGGCCGTATCGGTCCGGATACGTGAAATCGCCTCCGGGTCAAGCAGATCTACCGCCACGGTGCGTACCTGCACCCCGATTTCGCGACAGCTCGTCGCGGTCTCCTCCAGTGGCTGCGGGTTACGGGCGATCAGCACCAGATCGACGCCGTCGTGCGCCAGTTGCCGGGCGAACTCGGCACCGACCCCCTCCGAGCCTCCGGCGATCACCGCCCACGGCCCGTACTGCGTTACGAACGTCATGGTTCGCCCCTCCTCATCGCTGGGTGGCGCCCGCGTCGACGGGCAGGTTCACCGCGGTGATGTAGCGCGCCTCGTCGGACGCCAGAAACAGCGTCGCATTCGCGACGTCCACCGGCTCCACCCACGGCACCGCGAGCAGGTTCATTGTCCGCGCGGCCTCGGCGAACTCGGCGCGGGTGGGCGGGCGATCCAGGTCGGGACGGAACGCGCTGCTGACGGCCTCGTTCTGAATCATCGGGGTGTCGACGTTGGTGGGATGCACACAGTTCACCCGGATACCGTGTGGCGCAAGCTCGTGGGCCAGGCTTCTCATCAGGCCGGTGACGCCGTGTTTGGCGGCGGTGTAGTGCGCCACGCCGACCAGACCGCGCATCCCGGCGATCGAATTGGTCAGCACCATCGCGCCCCCACCCCGAGCGATCAAGTGCGGTGCGGTGACCCGGCAGGTATGCCACACCCCGGTCAGGTTGACGTCGAGCATGGTGCGCCACGCGTCCTCACCCATATCGACAGCCGCTGCGCGCGAGGTGATTCCGGCGGTCGCGCAGACGATGTCCAGTCCGCCGAACTGTTCGGCGCCGCGGTCCGCCGCGGCCCGCATGGCGCTCAGATCGCGCACGTCGACGACTTCGGTGTGGATACGTGCACCCGCCTCGGTGACCAGCCGGGCTGTCTGGTCGAGGTCGCCCGGCGTGCTGTGCGGAATGATCACCGTGTCGACCGGGCCGCAGATGTCCAGCGCGACGATGTCGGCACCCTCCTGCGCGAAGCGCACCGCTTGCGCACGCCCGATGCCGCGGGCAGCGCCGGTGATGAGTGCCGTTTTGCCGTGCAGCCTTGTCATGTCGTCTTCTGGGTGAGCCCCGCGTCGACGACGAGCTGGGTGCCGGTGATGTAGCGGCCCTGTTCGGAGGCGAGGAACAGCACGGCGTTGGCGATGTCGACCGGCTCGACCCACGGCACCGGCAGCAGGTTGCGCGCCGTCAACACCTCGGCGGCGTCGGCTGCCGTCGGGTTCGCCAGGTCGGGGCGTAGACGGCGGAAAGTGTTCTCGTTCAACACCATCGGAGTGGCCACCGCACCGGGGTGCACGGTGTTGACCCGGATCCGGCGGGGTCCGAGCTCGTTGGCCAGGGTGCGCGCCAAGCCGACCACGGCGTGCTTGCTGGCGGTGTAGTGGGCGGTGTTGGCGGTGCCGCGGAGCCCGTTGGTGGAGCTGATGATGACGACCGATCCTCCGTCCGGCCCGATGTGGGGCACCGAGGCCCGGACCGTGTGCCACACCCCGGTCAGGTTGATGTCGAGGGTGCGCTGCCACACCCGCGGGTCGAGTTCCCATGACGGCGCGCCGGCCGTGTGGATCCCGGCGTTGGCGATCACCACGTCCAGGCGTCCCAACTCGGCCACCGCTGTGTCCACCGCGGCGGTGAGAGCCGCCAGATCGGCGACGTCCGCCAGACCAGACGCACAGCGACGACCCCGGCTCTCGACTTCGGTTGCGGTTATGCGCAATTCGTCGGCTGCCTCCGGGAAGTCCAGCGCGATCACGTCGGCGCCTTCGTCGGCGAACCGCTGGCAGTGCACTCGGCCGGTGCCGCGCGACGCCCCGGTGACCAGGACGACCTTGTCCTGCAAGCCCGCCGTCATGGCTGTTTGACGAAGTCGAATCCCTTGTAGCCGGCATCGGCGACCTCGGCACAGATCTGGTTGTAGGTGGCGAATCCACCCACGAAAAGCATGAAACCCCTGGGCTTTCCGGGGACATTTGCGCCCAGGTACCACGAGTCCGCCTTGACGAACAGCGATGCATCGGCGCGGCGCGCCAATTCGGCGACCCAGCCGTCCACCGCGTCCCGGGTGGGTTCCATCGCGGCGTAGGAGTGGTCGTCGAGGTAGCCGATGGCGTCGGCAATCCAGTTCACGTGTGCCTCGGCGTGTAAAACCATGTTGGCCAGCACGGCCGGGGCTCCGGGACCGGAGATGACGAACAGGTTGGGGAATCCGTCGATGCCCAACCCCAGATAGGTGCGGGGACCGTGGGCCCAGTTGTCGCGCAACCGCACTCCGTCGCGCCCGGCGATGTCGATCTTGCCCAGCGCACCGGTCAGGGCGTCGAAACCGGTGGCGAAGACGATGGCGTCGAGGTCGTAATGTGTTTCGCTGGTGTTGATCCCGGTGGCGTCGATCGATTCGATCGGCGTGGCACGAACGCTGATCAGCGACACGTTCGGTTTGTTGAATGTCTGAAAATAGTTGCTGTCGGTGCAGATTCGTTTGGTGCCGATCGGGTGGTCGTTCGGGATCAACAATTCGGCGACCGCCGGATCGTCGATCACAGCGCGGATCTTCTCCTCGTAGAACCGGCGGGCCTCGTCATTGGCCGCCATGTCCGTCATCTGATCCGGGAACGTCTTCGAGTACAGCACACCGCCCAGTTGCCAACGCTTTTCGAACGCCGCCCGTCGCTCGTCCGGGGTGAACTCCATGGTCGGCTTGTCCGCAGTGAGGTGCGGCGAGCCACCACCGCTGAGCCAGGACAACCGGCGGCGTTCGGCGTAACCCGCCTTGATCTCGGCGAGTTCGGTTGCGGAGAGGGGTTTGTTGCCGGCGGGAACGCTGAAGTTCGGGGTGCGCTGGAAGACGTAGAGTTGGGCGGCCTGCTCGGCGATGATCGGAATCGTCTGGATGCCAGAGGATCCGGTGCCGATGACCGCCACCCGTTTGCCGGTGAAGTCGACGGGTTCGTGCGGCCAGTGGGCGGTGTGGTAGATCTCGCCCGCGAAGGTGTCCAGTCCGTGGAAGCTCGGGGTCATCGCATCCGACAGCGGCCCGGTGGCCATCAGGCAGAACCGCGCCGTGTAGGTGTCGCCGGTGTCGGTGCGCAGAGTCCACCGCAGCGTCGCCTCGTCGAGTACCGCCGAAACGACGCGGGTGTTGAGCACGATGTCGCGGCGCAGGTCGAGTTTGTCGGCGACCCAATTCAGATAACGCAGGATCTCGGGCTGAGTGGCGTACTTCTCGGTCCAGTCCCATTCCTGCTGCAGTTCCTCGGAGAACGAGTAGCAGTAGTCGACGCTTTCCACGTCGCAGCGGGCGCCGGGATAGCGGTTGAAGTACCAGGTGCCGCCGAGCTCGGAAGCAGCCTCGACCACCAGTACCCTCAGCCCCTGGGCGCGCAGCTTGTGCAGGGCGTACAGACCGGCGAAGCCGGCACCTACGACCACGACGTCGAGAGGTTGATCGGAGCTCACAAGCATCCACCGTAAGACCTCGGCGCCCGCGAACACAGACCCCTCCCGTTCATCGGGATCGCCTTCGGTTTCCCCGCCCGCTGCGGTACACCATTAGATGAGCCCACACACGTTAGGACGACAGCATGAGCGAGCGGGTTATAGATCGAGTAGTCGAGATAGCCGACCAACTGCGCGAGCAGGGCCCCGAAGCCGAGCGCATCGGCCGCCTCACCGACGAGACGGTCAAGATGATGAAGACGGCCGGGCTGATCCGCCTGCTGCAAACCAAGCAGTACCAGGGGTTCGAGGTCCACCCCCGCGAGTTCGCCGAGACGACGATGGCGACGGCGGCACTCGATCCGGCCGCCGGTTGGATCGTCGGCGTGGTGGGCGTGCATCCTTATCAACTCGCCTACGCCGACCCCAAGGTCGCCGCCGAGATCTGGGCCGACGACGTCGACACCTGGATGGCGTCCCCGTACGCGCCGCAGGGAGTCGCCCGGCCGGTCGATGGGGGCTACGTCTTCAACGGCCGGTGGCAGTTCAGCTCCGGCACCGACCACTGCGACTGGATCATCCTGGGCGCGATGCTCGCCAACCCCGAGGGCGTGCCGTTGATGCCGCCGCAGATGTTGCACATGATCCTGCCGCGCAAGGACTACGAGATCGTCGACGACTCGTGGAATGTGGTGGGGCTGCGGGGAACCGGCTCCAAGGACGTCATCGTCAAGGATGCGTTCGTGCCGGCCTACCGGACGATGGACGCCACCAAGGTGATGGACGGTACCGCGCAGCGGGAAGCCGGCATGACCGAGCCGCTGTACCTGATGCCGTGGTCGACGATGTTCCCGCTGGGCATCTCCGCGGCGACCATCGGGATCGCCGAAGGCGCCCTGGCCGCGCACCTGGACTATCAGCGGGAGCGGGTCGGCGCGACGGGCACCGCGATCAAAGACGACCCGTACGTCATGTACGCGATCGGCGAGGCCGCAGCCGACATCAACGCGGCCCGGCAGGAGCTGCTGGCCAACGCCGACCGCATCTACGACCTGGTGGCCGCCGGCAAGGAAGTGTCGTTCGCCGACCGTGCGGCGGGCCGACGCACCCAGATCCGCGCTGTGTGGCGTGCCGTGTCGGCCGTCGACGAGATCTTCGCCCGCTCCGGCGGCAACGCGGCGCGGATGGACAAGCCACTGCAACGGTATTGGCGCGACGTGCATGTCGGCCAGATGCACGCCATCCACGTCCCCGGCTCCACCTATCACGCGGCGTCGCTCAGCTCCCTGGGTGTCGAGCCCCCGATGGGCCCGCTGCGGGCACTGATCTGAGGCCTGCGGTGAGCGAACTGAAAAGCCTTGGCTACATCACGGTTTCGACCAACGACATCGAGCGGTGGCGGCGGTTCGCCTTCGGTGTGCTCGGTTTCGCCGAAGGGAAAGGTCCCGACAGTTCGGCGCTGTACCTGCGCATGGACGAGCGCGCCGCCCGCATCATCGTGGTTCCGGGTGACGTCGACCGGGTGATCACTGTCGGCTGGGAAGTGCGCGATCACGCGGCATTGCAGCGGGTCAAGGCCGCGCTGGACGGGGCCGGCGTCGCGTTCAAGGAATTGTCCGTCAAGGAGGCCGACGCCCGCCGCGTCGAAGAGGTGATCACTTTCGAGGATCCGGCCGGGACGACGCTGGAGGTGTTCCACGGCGCCGTGCTGGACCACAGCCCGGTGGTCACGCCGTTCGGTGCGAAGTTCGTGACCGGCGATCAGGGGCTGGGCCACGTCGTGGTGCCGGCGAGCGATCCCAAGGGATTGTTCGAGTTCTACACCGACGTACTGGGTTTCCGGTCTCGCGGCGCCTTCCGGATACCGCTGCCGGCCGAATTCGGTCCGATCCGGGTGCGCTTCCTGGGGATCAATGCGCGTCATCACAGCCTGGCGATCGCCCCGGCGATGCACCAGCGCGACCCGGGACTGGTACATGTCATGGTCGAAGTCGACACCCTCGATGCCGTCGGCCAGGCCCTGGACCGCGTCAACGCCGACGGTTTCACCGTTTCCTCCACCCTGGGACGGCACACCAACGACAAGATGGTGTCGTTCTACGTGCGCGCCCCCGGCGACTGGGACATCGAGTTCGGTACCGACGGGATGCGGGTCGACGAAACCTATTACACCGCAGAGGAAATCACGGCCGACAGCTACTGGGGCCACCAGTGGATCCCGGAGCCGCCCGCCGCCATGCGCATGTGAGCGCCCCGGCGCCGCATGTGGCGCTCTTGGCGCGAGCGGCGCTCTTGGCGCGAACAGACGCAAAAGCACCCGAAAACGTAGATTTTCGGGTGCTTTTGCGTCTGCTCGCCGTGTCGGTGACAAGCGCCACATCGGTGTGATATTCCTAATAGGAATATATCGCTTAGGAGGCTCTATGCCTGACGAGACAGCCACACCAAGTGCCGTCATCGACCGCATCTCGCTGGTGCTGGACGCGTTCGACGGACCCGGACGGCTCACCCTGGCCCAGATCGTGCGGCGCACCGGCCTACCCCGTTCGTCGGCGCACCGGATGCTCGATCGGCTGGTGCAACTGCGCTGGCTGCGCCGCAACGGCCGTGACTACGAGCTCGGCATGCGCCTGGTCGAGCTGGGTTCGCTCGCCGTGCACCAGGACCGGCTGGTGCGTGCCGCCAAACCCCTGCTAGCCGAATTGCACCGTGCCACCGGGCTTGTCGTACACCTGGCGGTTTTGGACGGGGCCGACGTGCTGTATCTGGACAAGGTCGGCGACCGGCTCTGCGACGGCATCCCGACCCGCGTGGGTGGACGGCAGCCGGCGCACTGCACGGCCGTCGGCAAGGCGATGCTGGCTTACGGCGACGCCTCGGAAGTGGATGTGCGGGTTCGCAAGACGAAGTACTCGATGTGCACCGGGTCGCAACTCACCGCCGAGTTGGCGAAGGTACGGGCACATGGCGTGGCGTTCGAGCGCGAGGAGTCGCTGCTCGGATTCGGGTGCGTCGCGGCCCCCATCGGCGCGCCCGGCGAGGCAGTGGCGGCGGTGTCGGTGTGCGGGCCGATGAAGCGGATGATGTTCGATCAGCGCCTGGCCGCGCCCGTCCGCATGATCGCGATGGGCATCTGGCGCAACGTGGAAGACGGGCCGCAGCGGGTCGCCCCTACCCTGCAGCCGCTGCGCCCGCTGCGTCCGGTCCTGCAGTACGCGTGAGTCTCGACCCCCAGATCGCGGGACTGCTGGAAACTTTGGACTCCGGCTTCCCACCGGTGCACACCATGACCGGCGCCGAGGCCCGAGCCGCCATCCGGGCCAGGTTCGTTGCGTCCGCCGAACCCGAACCGGTCCGGGAGGTCCACGACGACGTCATCGCCGGGCCGGGCGGGGACATCCCGGTGCGGGTCTACCACCCCGACGGCGGGGGGCTGGCGGTGCTGGTCTACGCGCACGGCGGCGGGTTCGTGTTCTGCGATCTGGACAGTCACGACGCGCTGTGCCGAAGTCTCGCCAATGCTGTTCCCGCCGTGGTTGTCTCGGTCGGATACCGGTTGGCGCCGGAGCATCCCTGGCCGGCCGCGGTCGAGGACATGTACGCCGTCGTCCAGGCGGCAGCGTCCGGCGCGTTCGGTGGCGACACCGGCCGCGTCGCGGTCGGCGGTGACAGCGCCGGCGGCAACTTGGCCGCGGTGACCGCACTCAAGGCCCGCGACCGCGGCGGGCCCGGTCTGGCCGCGCAACTGCTGATCTACCCCGTGCTCACACCCGACTTCGACACCGAGTCCTACCGACTCTTCGGCCGCGGTTACTACAACCCGAAGCCGGCCATGCAGTGGTACTGGGACCAGTACGTGCCCAGACTGGACGATCGCACCCACCCTTATGCCGCACCGTTGAACGGCGAATTGTCCGGGCTGCCACCCGTGGTCATGGTGATCGCCGGACACGACCCGTTGCGCGACGAGGCGCTCGACTACGCGAATGCCCTGGACGCCGCGGGCGTACCGGTGACGCGTCTGCGGTTCGACGGCGCGATACATGGTTTCCTGAGCATGCCGACGCTGAACATCGCGGCGGTAGCGCGGCAACAGGCATGTGAAACGCTGCGCGCCGCTCTGAGGCCCGCCCATGAGTGACGGCCTGGTGTACGTGATCGACCGGGTGCTGACCCGGCCGGGGTGCGGGCGGCGGTTCGTCGACGCTTATCTCGCCGAGTACGCTCCCGGTGCCCGCGCGCGGGGCATGACGTTACGTGACGTCTTGGTCAGCCCACCGATCTGGTTCGACGACGCCGGCAACACCGTCACGATCACCTGGACGCTGCCCAGCGTGCAGGCTTGGTGGGAGATGACGTGGCAGGGTCGCCCGGATCCCGGCCTGGCCGAATGGTGGTCGCGGATCAGCGAATTGGTCGTCGAGCGGTCGCGCTCCTTCGCGGCGGCCGCCGACGATGTGGACGAGTTGTGCGATGTATAGCGTCACCCGGTTGCTCGACGTGCCCGAGTCCAGCCGAACACGGGTCCTCGCCGGCCTGCGTGCTGTCGCGACGCGCGCGCCCTACCGGATCGTGGAGCCGACGATGCCCGGCTCACGCAACGGCGGCGATCTTCTCGTTCATCTGCGCTTCGGATCCGAGTCCGACTGGCGTTCGCTCGAACCGGATTTCGCGGCTGTGCTTGCCGACCCCGCCGTGGAACGAGTCAACGGCGCCGGCTATTCGGGATCCCCGGTTCGCGTCGACACCGTCAGCGGCACCGTCTACCGCACCTTGTTGCTGCGGGTAGCGCCCGGCACCGCCGCCGCCACCGTCGCACGCTTCGAGGACGAACTGCGGGCGATGCCGCGGTACGTAAAGACCATCACGGCTTGGCAATTGAGCCGCGTACAGGAGGCGGTCGGCACTTCGCCGTGGACGCATGTGTTCGAGCAGGGCTTCACCGACGTCGATGGCCTGGTGGGTCCGTATCTGATGCATCCGATCCACTGGGCCGTGGTGGACCGCTGGTTTGATCCCGAATGCCCCGACGTGATTGTCCGGGACCGGCTGTGCCACAGCTTCTGCGTGCTGCCCGAAGCGGCGAGGTGGGAACGCCTTCCGCAGACGCGCTGAGCTGCTACACCCCCGCGGGCCGGATGTTCGGGTTGGCTGTTGCGGGTGGCTCCAGCGGCGGCAGGATCGAGGCCCCGTCCAGGGAATGCACCGGCAGACCGTGCAACCACGGATAGTGCAAGCTGAACGCGACCAACCCGGTGCGCTCTGCGGCCGGGCGATGGCACATCGCCAGTACCGTTTCGGCCAGATATTCCACCGGTTCGGTGGGGAACGAGTCGGGGATCAGTTGCGCCGCACCGGGAGTGCGGATCGCGGTCGACGGCGCGACGCAGTTGACGGCGATGTCGGCGGCCAGCAGTTCGGCGGCCACTCCCTGCGTGAACCGGTGCAGCGCGGCCTTGCAGGACGCGTAGACAACGTCGCCGGCGGTCTTGTTGTAGTCCCGGTAGGGACGCACGGGCGCCACACCGGTGACCGAGCCGATGTTGACGATCCAACCGGCGCCTTGGCGGCGCATGACCGGGATGACGGCTTTGGTCAGGACGAACGGAATGCGGAGGTAGTGCTCGATCGTGCGCTCGAAGGTGTCCAGCGGCATGTCCTCGACCGTCGAATAGTCGGCGAATCCCGCGTTGTTGACCAGGATGTCGAGGCGCCCGGTGTGCTCAATCACCCGTTCGATCAACCCATCTCGCTGTGCTGGGTCCTCCAGATCCGCCGCGATACCTATCGCCCGGCCGCCGGCGTCGTCGATCAATGCGACCGTCTCCGCGATGGTGCCCGGCAAGGTGGTGGTCGCGCCGCCCCGCGTCGACGTGGACTGCGCTTGAGATCGGGCCGTCACCACCACGGTGGCGCCTTCGGCGGCGAGTCGCCGCGCGATGGCGCGGCCGATGCCTCGGCTGCTGCCGGTCACCAAAGCCGTTCTACCCGTAAGCAACCCGGTCATCGCAACTCGAAGTGGTCTTCGACGGGCGCCCGGTGCTGATGCCACAAGTCGACCAGCCGGAACGGGGTGGCTACCACCACCCGTCCGGAACCCGAGCGGTAATAGGTGTGCGCGTTGGGCGTGTGGCACCACACCGTGCCTGCCATCGCCTCGTCGATGGCCGCGACGTACTCGTCGTAGGCTTGCCGCGTCACCTCCATGACGGTTGCATCGCGTAGCGCCATCAGTTGCAGGCACTCGACGATGTAGTGGGCCATCACCTCCATCGAGAAGTTGGCCCCCGCGCCGTGGCCCGGACTGTAGTTGGGCGCGGAGTTGATGAACAGGTTCGGGAATCCCGGCACGGTGCCACCCCGGTAGGCGGCGGGGCTGTCGCCCCACACGTCGGCGAGTCGACGTCCGTCGCGGCCGCGGATGTCGAGGGTGGACAGAAAATCCAGGTGATACCCGGTGGCGTAGATGATCACGTCGAGGTCGATCTGCCTGCCGTCCTGTGTGACAATGCCTTTCGCGTTGACCGCCGACGGTTCGCATGCCTCGACGTCGACGTGCTCACGGGTCAGCGCCGCGTAATAGCCGCCCGGATCGCGGATGATCCGCTTGCCGTACGGCGCGAAATCGGGCGTGACCTTCTGGGCCAATTCCGTTCCGGCGCCGAAAGTTCGGTCGATATATTCGAGGCACATCTGCAGCAGCACGTCGTTGGCCGGCGAGATGGACAGATGTGTCGTGGCCCAGGCGGGGTCGCGCAGGATGACCGGGTAATTGTTGTCCGCGGTACCCCAGAAGGACTTCAGTCGGTTCCAGTTCGCGTAGTAGGGCACGTGCCGGCCGAGGTAGCGGCGATGCGCGGGGACATCGTCGGTCAGTCGCTTACGTGGAGCCACCCAGTGCGGTTGCCGTTGGAACACGGTCAGGTGTTCGACGTCGTCGACGCATGCGTCCACGATCTGCACGGCGGTGCAACCGGCGCCGATGACCGCGACGCGGCGACCGCTCAGATCCAGCGAGGCATCCCAGTCCGCGGAGTGAATGCTGATGCCTTCGAACGACTCTCGGCCGGGCAGGTCCGGCCAGCGGGGCCGGTTGAGGTAGCCGGCCGCGGTGACCACCACACGGGCATAGCTGACGTCGCGGTTGCCGGCGCGGTCCACCGCGTGAATCTGCCACTGCGCGCGGTCCTCGTCCCACCACAGCGCCTCGACTTCGGCGCCGAAACGCGTGTGGGTGCGCAGATCGTATTTGTCGGCTAGCGATACCAGGTAAGCCTGATACTCCGCACCCTGCGGGTAGTAGCTCGTCCAGTCCGGGTTCAGATCCCGGGACAGCGAGTAGTACGCGGACGGAGTGTCCACACCGATGCCCGGGTAGGTCGTGGTCAGCCAGGTCCCCCCGACCTCGTCGTTACGGTCGAAAATCTGAAATCCGACGCCGGCGTCGGCCGCGGCCAATGCGGTGATCATGCCCGCGATGCCTGCACCGATGATGGCCACGGTCGTCGTCGGCGGGATCGGGACCGCGCGCGGCAGCGTGGGCTGGGAGAGCTGGAAACCACCCTGCTCGAGCAGCAGCGGAACGAACTCGTCGTCAACCGGGCCGCCCAGGGCCACCGGTAGCGCTCGCCGGAACAACTCGACATCATCGAACTCCCCCACCGACCGCTCCGTACCGAGGGCTGCGACCAGGGCTTCTACCAGGATTTCGGCGGTCGCGGCGTCGGTGACACCCGCCCGTTCGGGCGGATCCGGGACGTGGGAGATCTTGGGTGCGAAGCGGTCGAGCACCGATACGTCCCCGGTCAGCTGGGCCAGCACGGCGACCAGCACGCCCGGATCAGCTGATCTCAGGTTCGCCCGAAGTTCTTCGAGATCAAGCGAGGCCATGCCGCTCAGTATCGAAGCCGAGAGGCACCCAGGCGACCGCCCTTTCCTCTCAGCGGGACACGGTCCCTACAGTTGCCAGCATGAGCAACCCCGCCGAGCCACTAGTCATTGCCACCGACGGACCGATCCGGACGTGGACCATCAATCTGCCCGCCGTCGGGAACGCGATCACCGGGAAAGACGTCATCGCCGCGTTCGAGGACGCGGTCGACAGCGCAAACACCGACACCGAGGTCCGCGCGGTCATCCTCACCGGTGAAGGCAAGATCTTCTCGGCCGGCGGCAACGTCAAGGAGATGGCCGACCAGGCGGGGATGTTCGGTCTGGGCGCCCTCGACCAGCGCTACGCCTACGTCGACGGGATCCAGCGGATCCCGCGGGCGCTGGGCCGGCTCGAGGTGCCGTTGATCGCCGCGGTCAACGGCGCAGCGATCGGCGCCGGCTGCGATGTGGCGATGATGTGCGACATCCGGATCGCTTCGGAGCGCGCATCTTTCGCGGAGAGCTTCGTGCAGCTGGGCCTCATTCCCGGTGACGGCGGCACCTGGTTCCTGCAGCGTGTCGCGGGCTACGAACGCGCGGCCGAGATGACGTTCACCGGCGACCGCATCGATGCGGCGACCGCACTGGACTGGGGACTGGTCAGCCGCGTGGTGCCCCACGAGGAACTGCTCCCGCAGGCCCGGGAACTCGCCGAGCGGATCGCCAAGAACCCGTCACATTCCCTGCGGATGGCCAAACGCCTGCTGCAAGAGTCACGCACCGGTTCGCTGGAGACGACGCTGGCCATGGCCGCGGCGATGCAGCCGCTGGCGCACCGCGATCCCGAGCACGAACAGCGCATCGCCAGGTGGCGGACCAGTTGACGGGGCTGCCCCGGTTGGTGCCGCCGGCCGGAACCGATGAAGCGGCAGCGGGCTGGGAGGCGACGCTGCGCGCGGAGGTCCGCGAGTTCGTCGCCGAACAGCTCGCCGCCGGCTCGTTCACCCCGTCCGTGGACGCCTGGCTGTCCCGCTGGGACGAGGATTTCACCGCCGCGCTGGCCGCGCGGGGCTGGCTGGGCATGACGGTGCCGGTCGAGTACGGCGGGCACGGACGCTCGTTTCTGGAACGGTTTGTGGTCACCGAGGAGTTGCTGGCGGCGGGCGCACCCGTTGCCGCGCACTGGATCGCCGACCGTCAAATCGTGCCGTCGCTGCTGAAGTACGGCACCGACAAGCAGAAGTCGCATTTCTTGCCGCGAATCGTTCGCGGCGAATGCTTCTTCGGCATCGGGATGAGCGAGCCCGACTCCGGATCGGATCTGGCCAGCGTGCGAACCCGCGCCGAGCGCGTCGACGGCGGCTGGTCGCTGTCCGGTACGAAGGTGTGGACCTCCGGGGCGCACCTGGCGGAGGCGTTCATCGCGCTGGCCCGCACCGCGCCGGTCGACCCCGGACATCGCCACGCTGGGCTCAGTCAGTTCATCGTCGACCTGCGCGGCCCCGGGGTCGACATCCGCCCGATCGTCTCGATGAACGGTGCACACCACTTCAACGAGGTCATTCTCGACGGCGTCTTCGTTCCGGACGACATGGTGTTCGGTGAAATCGGCGACGGCTGGCGACAGGTGACGTCGGAGTTGGCCTTCGAACGCAGTGGGCCGGAACGGTTTCTGTCCACCTTCGTGCTGCTGGCGGCCTGCGCCGATCGGATGGCAGCCAACACCATCCCCCGAGACGCGGGTTTGGGACGGCTGGTGGCTCGCATCGCCGGGTTGCACCACATGTCCACCGCGGTCGCCGGTGCTCTGGAGCGGCACGAGCCCGCCGACACGGCCGCCGCCGTGGTCAAAGTGCTCGGCACCATCACCGAGGGTGACATAGCCGAGTTCGCCGATCTGCACACCTGTCCCGACGCCGTGTTTTCCGAGTTGGTTCGGTCGGCGGTCGACCAGCGGCCGGGATTCACCCTGCGCGGCGGCACCAACGAGGTGCTGCGCGGAGTGATAGCGCGCGGATTGGGCCTGCGATGAGCGGCAGCCCTGTCGTCGATCCGGACCTGATCGACATGATGAATGCGGTTTTCGTCGACTACCGCGAGAAGCACCCGACGGCGACGGTGGAATGGGACGCCGACCTCTGGCAGCGTCTCGGCGAACTCGGCCTGGTGCGGTTGACCGGCGCCGAGCAGGACGGCGGCAGCGGGGCCGGATGGTTCGAAGCCGCCGAACTGCTGACCGCTGCGGCAAGCACCGGCGTCCGAATTCCGTTGGCGGAGCACGATTTGTTGGCGTGCTGGTTGCTGGAGGCTGCCGGATCGCCCGTTGACGGCGCGGTCCGGACCGTGTGCATGCTCGACAAGCAAGGTCGGGCAACGGATGTGCCGTGGGCTTCGACCGCCGAGCGGGTCGTGGTGCTGTGGCGCGCCGACGGTGGCTATCAGGCGGCCGACGTCGGCGCCGACGAGCTCACGATCACCCCGGGTGCCAACTTGATCGGTGAGCCCCGCGACGCGGTGTCGGTGGACTCCGCGAACCTGCGCGGGACGCCGGTCAGCCTGGCCCTGGTCACCGAGCTGCGATTGAAATCGGGGCTGGTGCGGGCGATTCAGGTGTGCGCGGCGCTGGACCGCATCGTGCAGCTGTGCATCGAGCACGTGGGCGCACGGATCCAATTCGGCCGCCCGCTGTCGAAGTTCCAGGCTGTGCAACACCTGGTCTCCGACGCGGCCGGCGAGGCTGCGCTCGCGCGCGCGGCCACCGAGGCAGCGCTGAACGCCGCCGTCACCAACGGCTGGTTGGCGCCGGATCTGGATTTCCTTGTGGCGGTGGCCCGTTCGTGTGCCGGACATGCGGCCTCGGTGGTGGTGCGTAACGCCCACCAAGCGCACGGCGCGATCGGTACCACACGTGAACACCGATTGCACGAATTCACCCGAGCCGCGCTGGCGTGGCGATCGGAGTTCGGTTCGCTTCGATACTGGGACGACCAGGTCACCGACTCGGCGCTCTACGCGAGTGCCGGCGGGTTATGGGGGTTGATCATCGGTTGAAGCCGGTGTTCCACTGACCGGGCAACGCGGATGTCAATTCGGTCGCCGCAGAGTTGACTTCCCCCATGAGCAACGACATCTCGCTGCCGGAACTGCAGGAGTTCATCGCCGCCTTCTGGTATCACTACGACGAAGCGCACTACGACGAGCTCGCGGCGCGCTACGCCGACGACATCCGGTACGTGACCAGAAGTGACAGCGGCGCAAGCCCTTTCGAGGAACTGATGTCCCCCGAACTGAGTGGGCGGGACGCGGTGTTGGCATGGTTGACCGAGCATCGTGAGCAGAGTCCGTATCCGTTGCGTCACCACGCGACCAACCTGCACCGCACCGGCGCCGACGGCGACATCACCCGCGCACGGTTCTACATCTTCGTCAACCAGGTCGCCAACTTCGTGCCGTTCGCGGTGTCCAGCGGCGTCGCGGAAGTCGGCGTGCGCCGCACCGCCGACGGTCTGCAGGTCACCGAGATGGACATCGTCCTGGACACCACCAACTCCGTGCTGCTCGCCGAATCCACAACCGGGTCGTGAGCGCGCGAGCCGCATTCTCCGGCGGTGTGGCCGTCATCACCGGCGCGGGCGCCGGGATCGGTGCGGGTTTGGCACGGTATGCGGACCGGTTGGGAATGACGGTGGTGCTGGCCGACATCGACGCGTCCGCCATCGCGTCGTTGCGCGACGAACTGCACGCGGGCGTCGATGTCGTCTGCGATGTCCGCGACCCCGACGCGATGGAGGACCTGGCCGACCGGACCTATCGCGACGTGGGCCCGGTGCGACTGTTGGTGAACAACGCCGGCATCGAACAATTCGGCTACCTGTGGGACACGCCGCCGGCCAACTGGCAGCGCGTGGTCGACGTCAACATCAGCGGAGTCTTCCACGGCATCAGAGCATTTCTGCCCCGGATGATGGCCGACGACGGGCAGGCATGGGTGTGGAATTTGTCGTCGGTCGGCGCGGTGGTCGCGATCCCACTGCAGACGCCCTACATCATAAGTAAGCATGCGGTACTGGCGATGACCGAGTGCTTGCGTCTGGAAGTCGAGACAGCCGGGCATCACCACCACATTCACGTGCAGGCGGTGCTGCCCGGGGCGGTGGTCTCCAACATCTTCGAATCGGCGGGTGGGGTCGACGCCGCCGGCGATGCCGGGGCCGCCGAGGCGCAGCGGACCGCCATGCTCAACGTCAAAGCCGGCGCGATGGATCCGCTGGACGCGGCCGAGACGATTTTCGAGCAGGCCGTCGCCGGCCGGTTCTACCTGATCACCCAGGAGTCGGTGGCGACGGCGATGCGAAAACGCGCCGATGTCCTTGCCGCGCAACGTCCCCCATCACTCACATGACGCTGGACCCCGACGCCGCCGCACGTGTCGCGTCGTTCGGCGACGTCCCGCCGATGCGCCAGCGGGGTCTGGCCGCGGTCCGCGCGGCGATCGAATCCACCCCGCTGCCCGACGACATGCCCCAGATGGCAGCCGTCGACGAAGCGGTGATCGCCGGATCGCTGACGGTCCGGACCTTTTATCCGACAACGGAATCCGAGCTGCCCGTGCTGGTGTACTTCCACGGCGGTGGGCTGGTCATGGGCAGCAATCACTCCTTCGAGCCGTTGGCGCGCGCGCTGGCTGCGGCCTGCGGGGCAGCGGTCGTCGCCGTCGAATACCGGTTGGCCCCCGAATCGCCGCCGCCCGCCCAATTCGAGGACGCCTACGCCGCGACCGAGTGGGTGTGGGGCCGCGCCCGCGAACTGGGTGTCGATCCGGATCGACTTGCGGTCGTCGGTGACAGCGCGGGGGGTGCGCTGGCGGCCGGCGTCGCGCTGGCCGCCCGCGACCGTGGCGGGCCACCCATCGCGGCGCAGGTCTTGCTGTACCCCGGGCTGGACCGCGATATGACCGTTCCGTCGATCGCGTCGCTGCCCGATGCGCCGATGCTGACCCGCGACGACATCAACTACCTGCACGCACTGGCCGACGGTGACGCCGGTTCGCCACGCGACCCCTACCTGGTCCCGGCGTACGCGTCCGACCTCGGCGGCCTGCCCGCCGCCATCGTGGCGACAGCGGGTTGCGACCCGATCCGGGACTGGGGCGAGCGGTACGCGGCGCGACTGTGTGAAGCGGGCGTGCAGACCACGCTGACCCGCTATCCGGGGATGTACCACGGGTTCCTGATGCGCCCGTCGGCGACCGCGCGCGGTCGGCTGGCGGTCGCGGAAGTCGGCGCCCTGGTGCGGGCCAAGTTCGCCAACCCCCTTCGGTTTTGACGTCCCGGTGACTGGACAACTCGTATCCGCCGGACGGCGGCGTTACCCAGAATTGACAGCGCAACTTTCGGAAGGAGACAGCTGATGCTCACCCAGGAGCGCCGCCAGGAACTGTCGGACGTACTGCGGCCGGCCGCACCGCCGCGCGAGATCACCGACGTCTACAGCGACGACCAACGCGAGCGGTTGCTGGATGTCGTGCGCTCCGAAGGCCCGTGGCGGCTGATCATCTCCCAGCACTTCGCCTCCGCCGACGAACTGATCGCGACCATGAGCGGGTTGTTCCCCGAGGGATACACCCCGTCGCTGGATCTGTTTCTGACGCCCACCTTTCGCGGATATCTGGCCAACTACGGCGCGGTGCTCTACCCGCAACTGCACGACTGCTTCTACAACCAGCGTTTCCTGGACCTGGCCAAGCGCTACTGGAACGCCGAATACGCCAAGCCCCAACTGATGCTGTTCAACATCAACGGGCCGTGCGCCAATCGCGATCCGGGACATCTGGATTCGCCGAGTTTCCGGGGCGTACGCCACGAGAACGCGCCGACCTGGTTGACCAGCGTGATGGGCAAGTCCGGGCTTTTCCGTGACTATCTGATCAAGATGGCCCAGGTGATCACCTGGTTTTCGCTCGACGGCAGCAGCGGTTTCACCTACTGGCCCGACGGTCCCCTGGGCGCGCCCAAGCGGGTCCTACCGCCCATCTACAACCGCGGCGTGGTGGTGCAGAACGAGATGATGGTGCATCGGGGTGAGGCGAACGGGCCGCTGGAACAGCAGATTCCGCCCGGCCTCGGCTTCGACACGGTGTTCACCGGCGATCCCGACGACCGTGACCGCTGGTTGCTCAAGAACGGCGAGGAGGTGATCGCCCGGCACCGCACCGACGAACTGCGGTTCCTGGTGCACTGGTCGGCTGAAGTGTTCTCCGACTTCGACGAACTGGACAAGAACATGTCCGGTTCCGACGACCTGACTATCGACAAGGCGATCGACATCATGGTCGACGACGCCAACGCACGAGGGTTCAAGCTCGACATCCCCAGCGAACCGTTGCACGATCCGACTTTCATCGCCGCGCTCAACGGTGCCTATGACATCGGCGGGCCGACCGCGTACCCCGAGCAGGCACCCATCAGCGCGTTCCAGCTGTAGCGCCCCCTGCCGCGAGCAGACGCAAAAGCCCCTCAATTCGGCACGAATTGGGGGCTTTTGCGTCTGCTCGCGCTGGGTTACCGGACCACCACGCTGCTGGGCGTACGCGGCTCACCGAGGTGACGGTGTGACGGCGGCCGGCGGCCGCCCTCGTCGGTGATGCCGTAGCGCTGGGCCAGTTCCGCGCCGATGAGAGTGTGTCCACTCAGCTCGGCCAGCTGCGGGTCGGCATGAAGCGCGTCGATCAAATAGCCGGTGAATTCCGGTGTTTCGGCGTGCTCGGCGGTCTTGGCCAAGGCGTCGGGATGCCCGTCGAACGCGCCGCGCAGCTTCTCGGTGAGCAGAATCCCCATCCAGATCGACACCGTCGCAACACCGGTGCCGCGCAGGTCGACCGCCATATCGGCGGCCATCTTGTCCACGCCCGCCTTCTGCGCCCCGTATGCCGGACCATGCATATAGCAGGCCGACCCCGGGGAGGAGGTGAACGCGATCAAACCGTGCCCACCGGCGACGAGCAGCGGTGCGGCATACCAGGACGCGACATAAGACGAGCGCAATCCGACGTCCAGTACGTCGGCCAGATCAAGCGGCTTCTCCCAGAACGGCTTTGGGCTGACCAGGTCGTCGGAGATGACGGCGGCGTTGTTCACCAACAGGTGCAGCCCACCCTGCTCGACGCGCACCCGCTCGAAGAGGGCGGCCACCGCGTCGTCGTCGGCGTGGTCGAGCCGGACCGCGAACCCGCCGGGCGGGGCGTCGGTGATGGTGCGGCCGGTGGCATACACCCGCCAACCCTTGGCGGCCAGTGCGGCCGCGATGCCGCGCCCGGCGCCGCGGCTGGCCCCGGTCACCACCGCAACTTTCACGAGGCGCCGTCGACGACGGTCAGTTCGCCTGCGGCGACGGCGGTCTCGATCGAATCCCGCAACGCCGAGCAAACCAGAAACGGACGGCGGTGATGGCCGGCGATCCGGTCGGCCGCCCGGCGTTCGGTGCACGACGCGGACGCCTCGGCATTCCATTGCACGCTGGTCTGATTCCAGCTGCTCTTGCGGGCCAGCACCTGCGCGCCACAGTTGCGGCACGCGACGGGCGCCATCGGCATGTCGTCGAGACGGTTGTCGGCGCGTACCTTCACGACACCGAGCCCGCCCGGGCCGCCATGTTCTCCTCGATCTGTTTCATCCAGGCTTCGTAGGGCCGGGTGGTGTCCAACTCGAACTCGAAGCGGTCCACCATGTCTGGCTGCACCTCGGCGGCATCGACGTAGAACTGCTCATACCAGCGCCGCAGTTGATAGACCGGACCGTCCTCCTCGACCAGCAGCGGGTTGTCGATGCGCGCCTTGTGCCGCCAGATCTCGACGTCCTGCTCGAAACCCATCTTGACGTAGTCGCCGAGGCTGATCGCGGTCTGCATCGCGACGTCGGCGGGCAGGGTTTCGGACTTCTTGACGATGATGCCGTATTGCAGCACAAAGGAATTGGCGTCGATCGGATAGTGGCAGTTGATCAAGATGGTCTGCTGATCGCCGTCTTCGTAGTGGTAGGTCAGGTCGTCGATCATGAACGACGGCCCGAAATAGGAGGCGACCGATGTGGTGCCAAGCATCCGGGCGCCCTCCGTGCCACCCATGTCGGGCCGGCCTTCGCCGTTCATGTACTGCGTGGCGACGTGTCCTTCGAAGATGTTCTTGAAGTAGGTCGGCAGCGACCCGTGGATGTAGAAGAAGTGCGCCATGTCCACGACATTGTCGATGATTTCCCGGCAGTTGCTGCCGACGATCGTGGTGTACCAATGCCAGTCGGTCCACTCATCGCTGGTGGCACCTTCGATGCGCGGGATCGTCACCTCCGGCGCGGGCGGGTTGCCTTCGGGGTCGTTCCACACGAACAACATGCCGTCCTGTTCCAGCGTGGTCCAGGTCGCGGTGCGGGCCAGGCGTGGGGTGCGCTTGGCGTACGGCACCTGTTTGCATCTGCCGTCGCCGCCCCAGCGCCAGTCGTGAAACGGGCAGGCGATCTCGTTGCCCTTGACTTCCCCTTCGGACAAATTGCCGCCCATGTGGCGGCAGTAGCCGTCGAGCACGTTGATCTTGCCGTCCCCGCTGCGGAACACGACGAGCATCTGGCCGAAGGCGTTGACCGCATGCGGCTTGCCGTCCGCGAAATCCCGAACCAGACCCAGGCAGTGCCAGCCGCGGGCGAACCGCGTCGGCGCGGCCTGCGCTTCGATGAGCCGAATCTCGTCGGCGTCGATTTGCGAGCTCATGACGATCATTCAACGCCTCCCGGCCCGGCTTTGGGGACCACTTGTTCCACTGATCAGGAAAAGCTTTCACGGCGGCGTCCGGCGCGCCTAACGTCGCTGTGGTGAGCGCAGACAGTACGACGATCCCCACCGGGCTTCCCGTCGCCGACACCGAGGTCGACCTGCTGGTGGTCGGTTCCGGGACGGGAATGGCGGCGGCGCTGGCCGCTGGCGAGTTGGGGCTGTCGGTGCTGATCGTGGAGAAGTCGCGCTACGTGGGCGGGTCGACCGCCCGTTCGGGTGGTGCGCTGTGGTTGCCGGGTGGGCCGGTGCTGGAAGACGCCGGCGCCGGCGACTCGGCGGGCAAGGCCGGCACCTACTTGGACGCCGTGGTCGCCGGCTCGGCGCCACCGCAGCGGTCGGACGGATTCGTGCAGAATGTGTCGGCAACGGTCGAGATGCTGCGCCGCACAACGCCGTTGCGGTTCTTCTGGGCGCGCGACTATTCCGACTACCATCCGGAGCAGCCCGGGGGCAGCGCGGCCGGCCGCACTTGCGAATGTCACCCGTTCGACACCGCACAACTGGGTGCATACCGGCGCCGGCTGCGGCCGGGCGTGTTGGAAGCGGGCTTCGCCATCCCGACGACGGGGGCCGATTACCGCTGGATGAACCTCGTGGCCCGGGTGCCGCGGCGCGGGATACCGACGTTCGGCAAGCGAATCGCGCAGGGCATGGGCGGTCTGCTGATCGGCAGGCGGTACGCGGCGGGAGGCCAGGGCTTGGCCGCCGGCCTGTTGGCCGGAGTGCTGCGTGCCGGGATCCCGGTGTGGACCGAGACCACGCTGCAGCGGCTCACCGGTGACGGCGACCGGGTGACCGGCGCGGTGGTCGAACATCGCGGCCGTGCGGTCACCATCACCGCGCGGCGCGGGGTGGTGCTGGCCACCGGCGGATTCGACCACAACATGGAGATGCGCAGGAAGTTTCAGTCCGCCTCGCTCGGCACGAACTACAGTCTGGGCGCCGACACCAACACCGGCGATGGGATCCAGGCAGCGCAGGATCTCGGCGCCGGCATCGGTTTGATGGACCAGGCGTGGTGGTTTCCCGCCATCGCGCCGCTGCCCGGCAAGGCGCCGACGGTGATGCTGGCCGAACGGTCCCTACCGGGATGCCTGATCGTGAACCAGCACGGCCGCCGATTCACCAATGAGGCTTCGGATTACATGTCCTTCGGTCAGCGCCTGCTGGAGTTGGAACGCGCCGGCAGCCCGGTGGAAGCGATGTGGATCATTTTCGATCAGCCGTATCGCAACAGTTATGTCTTCGGCGCGGAGCTGTTTCCGCGGATGCGCGTGCCGCAGGCCTGGTTCGACGCCGGAATCGCCGCCCGCGCAAGCAGTCTGACGGAGCTGGCCGAACACATCGGCGTCCCGGCTTCGGAGTTCCACCAGACCATGACCCGCTTCAACCACAATGCTTGTGCCGGTGACGATCCCGACTTCGGCCGCGGCCGCAGCGCGTACGACCGTTACTACGGCGATCCGACGGTCAAGCCGAACCCGAACCTGCGCCCGCTGCTCAAAGGTCCCTTCTATGCGGTGCGCATGGTCCTGTCCGACCTCGGTACGTGCGGCGGGCTGACGGCCGACCAGCGGGGCCGGGTGCTGCGCGAGGACGGCGCGGTCATCGAAGGCCTCTACGCCATAGGCAACAACGCCGCCAACGCCTTTGGCGCCAGCTACCCCGGCGCGGGTGCCACCATCGCGCAGGGCCTGGTGTACGGCTACACCGCCGCCCGCGACGCGGCTCGCTAGTCGGCTTCGCGTTTGGCCACGACCTGCTTCTCCACCTCACGCCAATAGCCCGGGGTGGGACGCGGCTTGCCGAAGCCACCCCTGCTGGCCTTTTCGATGACCGCGTCCGCTTCGTCGATCTCCTTCATCAACTCCAGCGCGAACTCCCGCTCTGCGGCGTAATACTTTGCCGCCCAACGCAAAGCGATGACCGAGTAAGCCCACGCCGGCTCGACCTCGGCGCCCTCGGAGTCCTCGACGGCCTTGCGGTGCCGGGCGTCGGCGTAAGCCACATACTCCTGCAGCTGCTCCTTGAGCCGGCCCGGGCTGCTGAGATGACCGAAGGTGACCCGCAGCAGCATGCTGTGCTTGAGGACCGGCGGGTCCAGCGGGGCGTTGTTGGTCCAGTCGGTGATCGCGGCCATCCCGGCCGGCGTGATTTTGTAGAGCCGGCGGCTGCGGGTGCCTTCGTCCCGCTCGACGCGGGAGGTTACCAGTCCGAGGCTTTCCAGCTTCTTCAGCTCGGTGTAGATCTGGCTGTAGGAAGGGCTCCAGTAGTAGAGGTCGACGCTCCAGTCGATCCACTTTTTGAGGTCGTAGCCGGAGACTTCCTCTTCGTAGGACATCATGCCCAGCAGCGCCCAGCTGGTGGCCGCCAGTGCCGCATTCGCCTTTTCGCCGGGCATCCGGTCAGATTAACAACCCGCGTCGTCGACTTGCCCAGACGCGGACCGCTGACCGGGACGAATATGGCTGCTCTAGGGTGGCGGACATGGTGGATTCGTTTGCGTCGTTGACTGATTCGTTGCCCGTGTACGAGACGCTGGCGGCATCGGTGCGGCGCTTGATCGACGCGACCATCCGCACCGAGGTGGGACACGACGTCATCGCCGCCGCTACCGCCAAGATCGACAGCGTCACAAGCGAACTGAACGCCGAGCTGATGCCAGGCACCTTCGGCGAACGAGAGGTCAACGACGGTCAGGGCATCGCGTCAGGCAATGTCGTTATCGGAGTTCGCAATCCGTCGGCCCCGCCGCTGGTGGTTCACCACGAGAGCGACGGATCGGTGTGGACGGAATTCGTCCTGGGCGCCGCGTTCGAGGGTCCGATGGGGCACGTTCACGGTGGTATCTCGGCGATGATCCTGGATCACATTCTCGGGGCCACCGCGCACCAACCGGGCCGGCCGGCCTACACCGGAACGCTGACCCTGCGCTACCACCAGCGGACCCCGTTGAATCAGCCCCTGCGCGCCGACGCGTGGGTGGACCGGACCGAAGGCGTGAAGACTTTCGCGGTCGGACAGATCAGCGGCGCCGAC
Source organism: Mycobacterium sp. NGS67 (assembly GCF_059812185.1). NCBI lineage: Bacteria > Bacillati > Actinomycetota > Actinomycetes > Mycobacteriales > Mycobacteriaceae > Mycobacterium > Mycobacterium sp. NGS67. The sequence continues at coordinate 9,804 of NZ_JCALCF010000041.1, read as the reverse complement.
GGCGTGCTGGTCTCAGCCGAAGGCATCTTCATCCACCCACGGACTTGAACCCCTCGGGCGCAGTTCCGAGAACGCCGCGCCCTCAGCGCTGCCCGTACTCCAGCACCGCCCCCGTGGCCGTCGGAGCCCCCCGGGCGACCACGACAGGCATCGACGTCGACGCGTTGGTGCGCAGGATCGTGTGCACCACGTCGACGAGGTCTTCGACGGGCATCAGCTTGCCCGGCATGCAGCCGCGGGAGACCCACAGCGGGTAGGCCTGCATGGCCAGCTCCCGGTCCCAGCCGACGTTCATCCCGGTCTGCGCATCGCCCTCCCCGCCCGCGCACTCACCGACGATGAGGTTGGTGAAGCCGATGTCGGGGTGCTCGGCGCGGTAGGCCTCGACGAGGCGCTCTAGCGCCGCCTTGCTGACGCCGTAGGCGCCCAACCCCGGCCAGGGCGGTCCGAACGTGCCGGCATCCGACGACAGGAACACCACTTTGCCCGCCGTTGCCGACAGATGCGGAATCGCCGCCGCGGTCGCCAGCGCCGCGCCGATCACGTTGGTGTCGAAGACCCGACGCCACGTTGCGGCGTCGGTGCCGGCCAACGGGACCAGCGGACTGATCGCGGGCGCGTAGACCACGTTGTCGATACCGCCCAGGGCGTCGGCGGCGGCGTCGACGCCCGACCGTGCGGAGGCTTCGTCGGTCACGTCGCATTCGACGGCGATGGCGGCCGAGCCCGCTTCCTGTGCCGCCGCCTCGATGCGTTCGCGTCGCCGAGCGAGCAGCGCAACCTGGTCTCCGCGCTGTGCCAAACCGATACCGATGCAGCGCCCCAGCCCGCTCGAGGCGCCGATCACCACTGTTTTCGCCATATCGACCTCCGTAGCCGAGCATGTCATACCGTCGGTAGCTGACGAGAACGGGGTTACCGGTTTGGCAGCATGACGTTGCCGGATCACGTGGGCGCGGTCACCGTTTAGCACCCAGATATCCGGGAAAACCTCAGCACGTATGTCCAAGGAGCAGAAGTGACCAACCCCGAGATCGACCCGGTCGACCACGATCGGACCACCCGACAGCACGCCGGCGAGACCATGAAGAACGGCAAGAACGCCGTAGGCATCGTCGGCGTCGCGTTCGGCGTCATCGCGCTGGTCATCGGCCTGGCCGGGCTGGCTGCCGGTCACACGACGGCGGGCGTGGTGGGAATCGTCGTCGCGGTGGTGGTCGGCGCTGCCGGCCTGGTCTGGTTACGCCAAGCCCATCGACGGGTTCGCGAGGCGGAATTGCAGTGGCACGACGCCCGTTCCGACGAACCGGCACCGCCGCCTACCAGTTGAGATTCGCCTGGGCCGACGCCAGCAGTGTCGAGTCATGGGCGCAGACGATGGTCAGATCCGGTTCCTGACGCGCGAACAACTCGGCGAGCCGCATCTGATTGTCGCGCAGTTGCTTACGGTCGAACGCGAACATCGTTTCTTGCGCCCGCAGGACGAAGGGCACCCGCGACTTCGACAGCGTGCCGTGGTGGTAGAAAGCGTCACCGCAGTGCAGAATCCACTCGCGCCCGGACTCGACAGCGACCGCGGCGTGGCCCCGGGTGTGGCCGGGCATCGGCACCAGGACGACGCCGTCACCGATCATGTCCAGCGGCTTGGCTGACGGGAATCCGCGCCACGACTCCCCGTCCGGGCCGTGCTCGACCAGCCTGGGCCCGTGTGCCCACTGAGCGGCGCGGTACCGAACCCGCTCCCGCGTTGACGGCGCGTGCACGGCACCGCGCGCCTCGGCCGCAGTGACGTGCACGAATGCGTCTGGGAAATCAGCGATTCCGCCGATGTGGTCGAGATCGAAGTGCGTCACCACGATGTGGCGCACGTCCGAGAGTCGGAACCCGAGCCTTTCGATCTGGTACGCCGCCGTTTCCGCACGCCGTAAGGCCGGTCGGAGTACATGACGGAACGGACCGACCCGCGCCGGGTCGGCACAGTCCTGTAAGCCAAAACCGGTATCCATCAACACCAAACCGTCACCGGTCTCGACGAGCAGGACGTGACAGACCATCGGGGCACCCGGCATGTTCATCGTGCCGCAGTTGAGGTGATGCACCCTGTTCATCCGCACTCCCGAATTGGGTTGAGCCTGGCTGGTATTCGGCCCATCCTGATGCAGACTCCGAACATCCCGCAACTGCGGCGGCGCAACGACAATGCCTCGGATGTGGCGGACCGGTTGACCGGTATACGGTGGATTCATGAAATACGTTGACGTCGAAGGCGTCGGGCAGGTCAGTCGGATCGGTTTGGGCACGTGGCAGTTCGGCTCGCGTGAGTGGGGCTACGGCGACAGCTACGCCTCCGGAGCTGCCCGCGACATCGTGCAACGCGCGCTGGCTTTGGGCGTCACGCTGTTCGACACCGCCGAGGTGTACGGACTCGGCAAGAGCGAACGGATCCTCGGCGAGGCGCTGGGCGACGAGCGCACCAAAGTCGCGGTGGCCAGCAAGATCTTTCCGGTCGCGCCGTTCCCGGCGGTGATCAAGCAGCGCGAGCGCGGCAGCGCGCGCCGACTGCAGTTGGAGCGGATCCCGCTCTATCAGATCCATCAGTCCAACCCGCTGGTCCCGGACACGGTCATCATGCCGGGCATGCGGGAGCTGCTCGACGAGGGCAAGATCGGCGCCGCGGGCGTCTCGAACTATTCGCTGTCGCGCTGGCAGCAGGCCGACGCCGCGCTGGGTAGACCGGTGATCAGCAATCAGGTGGAATTCTCGCTGGCCCGGCCCCGCGTGCTGGACCACATGGTTCCGTTCGCGGAGCGGGAGAACCGCATCATCATCGCCTACAGCCCGCTGGCGCAAGGACTGCTGGGCGGCAAGTACGGGGTGGACAACCGTCCGGGCGGTGTTCGTGCGGTCAACCCGCTGTTCGGCACCGAGAACCTGCGCCGGATCGAACCGCTGCTGCAGACGCTGCGCGATGTTGCGGCCGAGGTCGACGCCAAGCCGGCCCAGGTAGCGCTGGCCTGGTTGATCCACCTGCCCGGTGTGGTCGCCATCCCGGGCGCGTCCAGCGTGGAGCAACTGGAGTTCAACGTCGCCGCCGCCGACATCGAGCTGAGCAAGGAATCGCACGACGCGCTGACCGCCGCGGCCCGCGCCTTCCGGCCGGAATCGGTTGGCCGCTTCCTGACCAGCCTGGTGCGGGAGAAGCTCGGCCGCTAGCGGCCGGCTGTCACACCGTGCGGGCGAGTCGCTCGGTGAGCAACTCGGCAAACCGCGCCGGGTCCTCCAGCGCACCACCCTCAGCGAGAAGTGCTGTGCCGTAAAGCAGTTCGGCGGTCTCGGCGACCGAGGCGTCGTCCGGGCGGTCGGTGCGGGCTTGGCGCAGCCCGACGACGAGCGGATGGTTCGGATTGAGTTCCAGAATCCGCTTGCCGACCGGAACCTCTTGTCCGGACGCGCGGTACAACCGGGCCAATGCCGGGGTGATGCCGAAGGCGTCGGTGATCAGGCAGGCCGGCGACTCGGTCAGGCGGGTGGACAACCGCACTTCCTTGACGTGGTCGCTCAGTGTCTCCTTCAACCAACTGAGCAACTCGGCGAAGTCTTTGGCCTGCTCCTCACGCTCGGCGGCCGACGATTCCTCGTCGGAATCCAGATCGACCTCACCCTTGGCCACCGACTGCAGCGGCTTGCCGTCGAATTCGGTGACGGTGCCGACCCACACCTCGTCGACCGGGTCGGTCAGCAACAGCACCTCGTATCCCTTGGCTTTGAACGCCTCGAGATGCGGCGACTTCAGCAGTTGCTGGCGGGATTCGCCGGTGGCATAGAAGATCTGGGTCTGACCCTCCTTCATTCGCTCGACGTATTCGGCCAGCGTGGTGGGTTCTTCCTCGCTGTGCGTCGAGGCGAACGACGAGACCCCCAGCAGCGTCTCCTGGTTGTCGAAGTCCGACAGCAGGCCCTCCTTGAGGACCTTGCCGAACTGGGTCCAGAAGGTGCGGTAATCCTCGGGCCGACTCGACTGGATGTCCTTGATGGTGGACAGCACCTTCTTGGTCAGCCGGCGCCGGATCGCGTTGATCTGCCGATCCTTTTGCAAGATTTCGCGAGAAACGTTGAGAGACAAGTCTTGTGCGTCGACGACACCCTTGACGAAACGCAGATATTCGGGCATCAGCTCATCGCAGTCGCCCATGATGAAGACGCGCTTGACGTACAGCTGCACCCCGGTCTTGGCGTCCCGGTTGAACAGGTCGAACGGCGCCTGGGACGGGATGAACAGCAGCGCCTGGTATTCGAAGGTGCCTTCGGCCTTCATCGCGATGACTTCCAGCGGGTCATCCCAGGCATGCGCGATGTGCTTGTAGAACTCCTTGTACTCCTCCTCGGACACCTCGTCCTTGGGCCGCGCCCACAGCGCTTTCATCGAGTTGAGGGTCTCGGTGTCGATCACGGTCTCTTCGCGGGTCTCCTCGGAGCGCTCTTCGGAGTCCGCGTCGGAGTCCACCGGCACCTGGATGGTGCGCTCGACTTCCATCCGGATCGGCCACGCGATGAAGTCGGAGTACTGCTTGACCAGGCTCTTGATCTTCCACTCCGAGGTGTAGTCGTGCAGCTCGTCCTCGGCATCCTCGGGCTTCAGATGCAGGGTCACCGACGTACCCTGCGGCGCGCCCTCGACGGCTTCGATGGTGTAGGTGCCTTCCCCGCTGGATTCCCAGCGGGTGGCCTCGCTCTCGCCGGCTTTGCGGGTGAGCAGTTCGACTTTGTCGGCAACCATGAACGACGAGTAGAAGCCGATGCCGAATTGCCCGATCAACTCCTCGGAGGCATTCGCATCCTTGGCCTCCCGCAGCTGCTGTCGCAGTTCGGCGGTGCCCGACTTGGCGAGTGTCCCGATCAGATCCACTACCTCGGCGCGGGTCATGCCGATGCCGTTGTCGCGGATGGTGAGTGTCCGCGCGTCCTTGTCTACGTCGATCTCGATGTGCAGATCCGAGGTGTCGACGTCGAGATCCTTGTTCCGCAGCGCCTCGAGCCGCACCTTGTCCAGGGCATCGGAGGCGTTGGAGACCAACTCCCGTAGGAACGAGTCCTTGTTGGAGTAGACCGAATGGACCATCAAATCCAGCAGTTGCCGGGCTTCTGCCTGGAATTCCAGCTGCTCGACTTGCGCGTTCATGAGCTTCCTTCCGACGAAATCGATCGCGTCCGAATTTAGCGAGATGCGATTCGCCGGTCCGCCGCGGGTCGGCGGCTAGCAGTCGGTGCCGGCCTCGACACCGACCTGCGCATCACCGGGGACGGATGGCCCGTCGATCGCTACCGCGCATGGTGCCGCGCATGTTGAGCGAGAACGTCTTTCGCTGATTCGCCTGAACCGGGAGATCAGCAGGCTTGTTCGTGCGGCTGTTCGACGAGCTGCAGACTCCGGGGCGCGCTGCTGTGTACGGTCAGCACGTCACTGAGGCCGCACGTTGCGACGACGCGGGCCACCGCCGGCTGGCGACTGACCAGACAGAGCTTGATTTCGCGCTCACGACACCAAACGGCCTGCTCGGCCAGGGCCAGATAGGACGAGCAAGACATGAAATCCACGCTGTTCACGTCGACGATGAACAGTTGAGGTGCGGACGCGAACGCTGCAGCCTCGGCCAGCAGCAACCGCCAGGTGGCCTCGTTGCAGGCGTCGATCTCACCGCCGACGTAGACGATGACCGCCGCGTCGAAGCTCTGCACGGCCGCGCGCAGCGTGCTGGCCTCGGCGCCCAACTCGGCGACGAGGCGCGGCGTCAGGCGCAACGGAACGGCGAACACTTCGGTGGCGGCCAAACTCATGCTGCGCTCCTCATCGTCGGTCGGTACAGACCTGGTCTGGCCGGAACAGACTCATGTCAGCTGGCTTGGCTGAGCACGTAGCTGTTAGGCGGGCAACTATCGAAGCGCAAACACACCGTTGTGCCGTCGTTCCGTCCATCGATGAAGCACTCGTCAGCGAGAGTGCGCATCAGCAATATCCCGCGACCGCGACCGCGCACCGCGTTGATCGCAGCGGGATTGGGTTCGATCCAGCGACCGTAGTCGCTGACGCACACCTTGAGTTCGGTGGTGCTCGGGACGTAGCTGATCTGCAACGTCATGATGCCCACGCGCCCGAGAACCTGGTAGGCATGGTCGGCGCAGTTGGACAGAGCCTCGTCCACCGCGAGCACGATGTCGGCGGCGCGATCTTCGTCGAGCTCCAGATTGCAACTGAGCCAATTGCCCAAGTCCCGGCGGAACATCGCGACCGTCAGCGCATCAGCCCGCCCGGTATGGGTGAGGCCGAACTGGTCGACTTCACCGAAGCCGACCTGATCGCTTGACGTCTTACTGCTCACGGGATCTCGGCTACCCGAATGCAGGGCCGGATACACCTGATGTGACCAGTCCCCTAGCGACAAGGGCCCTTTACCGGCTCCGCCCTTTCGCGGCGCCGGGCTGAGCGGGCGTCAGCTCAGGACCGAGGTGTAGTAAATCGTGTCGGCCATCGACACCGAGTCATGTGTCTGCGGGACCGCGTCCAGACCGTGCTCGGCCAGCAACTGACTCATCTGGACTCCGCTTGACTGCCAGCCCAGGTTGGTCAGGTAGTCGGCCACGTCCTTGCGCTCGCCTTCGAATCCGAGGTGCTCCCAATCCAGTTCGAAGCCGTACTCCCGCCACTTGGCGGTGGACCGCCGCATCATCTCGCGCGCTTGCTCGGTGTCCCGTTCGGGCCGGTCCGGGATGGCTTCGACCGCCAGCCGGCTACCCGGCGCGCTGAGCGCGGTGACGTTGTCCATCAACCGGTCTTGAGCCTCCGGCGGCAGGTATCCCAGCAATCCCTCCGCGATCCAGGCCGTGGGCCGCTCGGTGTCCAGGCCGGCAGCTCGCAACGCGTTCGGCCAATCCTGTCGCAGGTCGATGGGCACCGTACGCAGGTCGGCTTTCGGGGCCGCACCCAGGGATTTCAGCGTGGTGGTCTTGAACTCGATCACCTCGGGCTGGTCGATTTCGAACACGGTCATGCCGGCGGGCCAGCTCAGCCGGTAGGCGCGGGCGTCCAGGCCGGAGGCGAGAATGACCGCCTGTCGGATGCCGGCCCGCGCTGCGTCCTGGAAGAACCCGTCGAAAAAGCGGGTGCGAGCGGCCATGGCGTCGGGCATGTGCTCGAGCTTCCAGCTGGACTCGTCGTCGTCGACGTCGGCGGCGGCGAGTTCCCCCGACACCCAACGGGTGAAGAAGTCCACGCCCACGGCGCGTACCAATGGCTCGGCGAACTGGTCGTCGATCACCGGGTTCTCGGCGTTCGTCGCGATCGCGCGAGCGGCGGCCACCATGGTCGCCGTCGCGCCCACACTGGTAGCCAGGTCCCAGGTGTCGTTCTCGGTGCGTGGCACGGGCAATTCCCCTCGTCGAGCGGCAGATACTTAGCCAGTTTAACACTTAGCTACGGTAATAACCGCCCGCAACGTGGGAACGGCAAGGTCAGCGGCGGCCGGGGCCCCCCGGACCGCCGGGGCCGCCGGGGCCACCGGGACCGCCGGGTCCCCCTGGCCCTCCCGGTCCACCCGGTCCGCCGGGGCCGTTCGCGGCGGGAAGGACGAACACGCATTCGTTGAGTTCCACGCTCCAGGCCCACCCGGGGGCGCAGTCGTCGTCGGCGCGACTTGTCGCGGGGGTGATGACGGCCGGAACCATCGTTGCTGCGAGAGCGAACGCGCCGATTGCGCACCGGCGGAGAATGCGGTTCATGTGCCCACCTCTTGCTGTCGTCGTCCAGCACGTGCCGGGCGGTCCCGTCGATTGTCCTCCTACCGAGGGCCGGCGGGGAAGATTTCGTTTCGGTTGGCCGACTGCTCAGGCGAACCGCAGGCCTCGGCGCCGCGCCCAGAACACCGCCACCGACGTTCCGAGGATCCACACGATCAGCGCGATGCCCAGGTGCACCAGGCTCTTGGTGTCGCGCCCGAAAACCGGGCCGATAGCCGCGGGAATCCGCGTCCACAGAAAGCGGTGCTCGACGCCGTCCATCGGATCGGCGACGTAATAGACCGCGTACGGCAGTGCGATGGCCAGCAGCCACATAGCGGTGCGGCGTAGATCGTGGCGATGGCGCCAACGCCGCATCAGCGGCTGCACCGACACCGGGTGGATTACCGAGATGACGTTGCCGACTCCGAGCCAGGACACGATTGGCACCGCCACGTTCGGGATGTTGATCGCCAGTTGCGGTATCCCTTCGTTGGCCACCGTCAGCGCCGCCGCCACCGCGAGGGTGGGTAGGCCGACGATTACCACCAGCGCCAAATTCTTGATCACCAGGATCCGCCGCAACCGCACCCCTTCGGACAATCCTCTGGCGACCCGAATATGGTCGCCGCCAAGCAGATTCGTGGTCGTGACGTCGGCGAGAATGAACGACGAGAAGTAGGTGCTGACCAGGACCACCCAGTCGAGCTGATGGTGATGGAAGTGCCGGGTGGGATGGTGGTGGTAGGCAGCGGTCAGCGGTTGCACCGACAACCAGGCGGCCGCCAGGAAGAGATTGGCCAGCACGCCCGACAACCAGGTGCGCGGCCGGTGAAACGCCCACCGGATCTCCGCCCAGACGGCCAGCGCCAGCGGTTTGCCGAAATCCCGGGCGGCGCGTTCGGCCGCGGCGGGGCGAGGCGCCGAGGCACGCGCCAAGCCGCGCAACGCGCCGCGTACGTAGCGGTGCCTCGTGGTTTGGGTCACTGTGCGCTCGGAGCTCCCAGTTGAAGCGGTGCAGATCCCGACAATTGAAGCAAGTCGGGGTCGGGTTGCCTTCGGCGAGCCGGGCGGCAGGTGGCCACGCCGGTCCAGCCGGGTCTGGGATACGCGAATTGCTTTGCGGCACAAAATATTCGCAGTTACCGCGCCGAGGCGGACCCGATGCCAGACGGCGGCTCGCGCACCGCTGGTAGGCAGGGGTGACTGGTTTCGCCGAGCATCAGCGGAAATCCTGGTGGATGCTAGGAAGCAAACACGAAGCCGATTTTGACCAAGGAGACCGATCGTGGCTGGCGCCGATGACGACGGCCGCAGCGTTCCGGGGCACGCCGCGCTGGCGTTCGGGCTCGTACTGTTGCTCTGCGTCGCGGTCTGTGGGTGCGACCGTGTTGTTGCCGGTACCCCTGTAAATGCGCAACGAGGCGCCGCCGCATCGAGTGGACCCATCCATCCGTCGCAACTGGACGATCTGCTGACAGCTTCGGGCTCGCTCACAGTGGTCGACAACAGCCCGCTGAGCGAAGACGACATGCAGTCCGCACTTTTCATCGGCGCCGACCCGGCGGAGTGCCACGGCGTCGTGGCGTTCGGCCGCTATCCGTTGTTCCCGTCGACCTACACCGGGCGCGAGGCCCGCACGCAGCAGGACCGCCTTCTCAACCAGCATCAACTCTTGGAAGTGTCGGCCAGCTATCCGGCCGACTTCGACGCAGCCGGCTTCCTGGACTCGGTCCGCAAGACCGTGACCGGATGCCAGCACCCGGTCACGGCATGGGGCGACGGTGGTCACAAGTCGACGGTGAACCCGGCGACCTTGAGTCAGAGCCCGCCCGAGGTAGCCCAGTGGTTGACCAATCTCGCGGGACAACGGTGGGTATGCGAATTCGCGGTCATCGCCAAAGCCAACGTCGTTTCCGAGATCGTCACCTGCTCGCCGGACCGTGCCATCGACATCGGCGCGTTGGTGACCAAACGGCTCAAGAAAATCGACGAACTGCTGAGATCCACTTCGTGACGACTCAATCCGGAGCC
>NZ_JCALCF010000040.1:0-42474 GCF_059812185.1 Mycobacterium sp. NGS67 | reverse complement strand
AACCTAGAGCAGGCCGCTGAGGTGCGCTCCGAGGATCCAGGCCCCGGTCGCCACGAGCCCGGTCAACGTCAGCACCACGACCACCCAGATCAGCACCATGCGGCGCCGGTGCTGACGCTCCCAGACGAACTCGTCGATCGGGATGCCCGCGAACACCCCGTCGTCGACCTCGAACTCCGTCGCGGGTTCGACCGGCGGGTCCGGTTCCGGCCAGGCCTCGGGCTCGCGGGTGAACTGACGTGTCGGGTTCGGACGTGGTGCGCCGCCCGCGCGGCTGTGGTGCAGCGCCGCCGACCGGTGTTGGGCGGAGTCGCGCGGCGCCGGCACCCGGAAGTCGGGCAGGTTCAGCTCCTCGGCGATCGCCTCCACGTCGGCGGCCATCTCGATCGCGTCGGCGTAACGCTGCGCCGGGTCGGCAGCCGTCGCGCAGGCCACGAAGTCGTCGAATTGCGTTGGCACACCGTCGATCACGGCGCTCGGCGGCGGCACGTCGGCCTCCAGCCGCTGGTAGGCGACCGACAGCGCGGTGTCGCCGGTGAACGGGGTGCCCCCGGTCAGCAGTTCGTAGGTGAGGATCCCCACCGAGTAGACGTCGCTGCGGGGACCGGCGCTGCCGTCACGCACTTGCTCGGGGGACAGATAAGCCGCGGTGCCCAGGATGACGCTGGCGGAGGTGATGCCCGCGGCCGCAACGGCGCGTACCAACCCGAAATCGGCGATCTTGACCTCGCCGTCGTCGGAGATCAGGACGTTCTCGGGCTTGACGTCGCGGTGCACCAGGCCGGCCCGGTGCGCGGCGGCCAGCCCGCTCAGCACGGGCCGCAGCACCGCCACCACCGCGTGCGGCGGCATCGGGCCGCGCTCGGTCAGCAGTTCGCGAAGGGTGCCACCTTCGACGAGTTCCATCACCAGGAACGGGTAGCGACCGTCCTGGCCCTGGTCGTAGACGGCTACCAGGCATGGATTCTTCAGCCGCGCGACGGTGCGTGCCTCGAGCTGGAACCGTGTCAGGAATTGCTGGTCGTCGCAGTAGCGCGGGTCCATCACCTTCAGCGCCACCGGCCGGTCGAGCCGGGTGTCGAGCCCGCGGTACACCGTCGAGGTCCCGCCGCTGGCGATCTTCTCCTGCACCAGATAGCGGCCGTCCAGCACGGCGCCGTGCAAGGGATCCCCAACCACGCAGGCAATGGTAGGTGGACGGGGATATTTTCCTGGCAGAAGGCGCAGACGTGGCCGCCCGGCAGTTCTAGACTGACCGGGTGGGCAGCATTCCCGCCGGCGACGATGTCCTTGATCCCGACGAGCCGACCTTTGACCTGTCCCGGGTGGCCGAATTACTCGGCATTCCGGTGAGCAAGGTGCAGCAGCAGTTGCGCGAAGGTCACCTGGTCGCGGTGCGCCGCGCCGGCGGCGTGGTGGTGCCGCAGGTCTTCTTCACCACCTCGGGCCACGTCGTCAAGAGCCTGCCCGGTCTGTTGACGATCCTGCACGACGGCGGCTACCACGACACCGAGATCGTCCGTTGGCTGTTCACCCCGGACCCGTCGCTGACGGTCACCCGCGACGGCTCGCGCGACGCCCTGAACAACGCCCGCCCGGTCGATGCGCTGCACGCCCATCAGGCGCGCGAAGTGGTGCGGCGCGCCCAGGCTATGGCGTACTAGCGAGCGGCTCCTCGGCCGTCGTGTCTTCCTCGGGGTCCGGTGCGCGGTAGATCGAACGCCAGGCCACCAGCGCGAAGGCGGTCGCGAGCCCGACGTGCAGCCAGGAATACATTCCGTGCGATCCGTCGGGTTTGAAGATCACCATGATCCAGGTCGAGAACCCGGCGATGGCGGCCATCGCGCGACGCGACTGCGCCAGCGGAGCGAGCACCGCCAGCGGCCAGGAGTAGTACCACGGCAGCGCGGCGGGGACGAACAGCACCACGACCAGCATCGCGGCGAAGATGCCGGTCAGGGCGGCGCGGTCGTCGCGCCGGAACCGCCACCACAGCACCGGCAGCGACACCGCGATCACGACGATGCCGACCAGCCGGGCGATCCGCAGCACGGAGTAGAACTGCACGGCGAAAAACCCGCTGGTCAAGGCATGGATCAGGTTCGCGGCGGCGGTCGGCACGGTCAGCCAGTTGATGATCTTCACCGATCCGGCCAGCGCGGTCATCCAGCCCAATCCGACCCCGGCCGCCAGCGACAGCACACCGAACACCGCGACACAGATCAGCAACGCGGACAGCGCGGCAACCGCGAACGCCTGCACCGGCCGCCAGTCGCGGTCGTCGCGCAGATGACGCATCCAGACCCAGCCCAAAAACGGCAGCGCGAGCCCCGCGGTGGCTTTGACCGCGATCGCGACGGTGAGCAGCGTCATACCGGCGACGTGGTGCCGCTGCAAGGTCAGCGCGATGCCGGCGGCCATCAGGCCCACCATCAGCATCTCGTTGTGCACCCCGCCCATCAGATGGATCAGCACCAGGGGGTTCAGCACGCAGATCCAGAGTGCGGTGGCGCCGTCGGCGCCGACATGGCGCGCCAGCCGGGGGGCGGCCCAGATCAGCAGCGCCAGACCGGGCAGCATGCACAGGCGCAGCAGCATCGTTCCGGCGATGACGTTGTTGCCGACGAGCACCGTCACCAGCTTGGCCACCAGGATGAACGCCGGGCCGTAGGGCGCGGTGGTGATCGTCCAAATGGGGCTCACGTCGTCCAGCAACGGGTTCGGGTTGCCGACCGGCCCCACCGCGTAGGGATCGAAGCCGTCGCGCAGTAACGCGCCCTGCGCCAGATACGAATAGGTGTCGCGACTGAACACCGGAACCGACAACAGCAGCGGGGCCAGCCAGAAAGCGGTGGTCGCGCGCATCGTGAACTCGCTGACTCCCTCGCCGAGCAACCGCCGCCCCAGCCGCAACCACGCGATCAGCATCAGACTCACGCCGACCCAGAGCAGGATCGACGACAGCACCAGTCCGTGGCCGAAACGCATCCAGGACAGGTGAATCGACTCCAGCAGCGGGTCATGCTGGCGCGTGCTACCCGCGCCCAGGCCGCCGATCGTGATCAGGACAGCACCCAGGAACCCCAACCGCGCCGGACCGCCCTCCGGCGCTCTGGCGAACCCGGACAGTCGCGAAATACGTTGTCCCACAGTTATTTTCGGAACAGTGCTGGCGGCCTGCGGGGCCGGTGTCGGAGTGGTCATCGGCTCACGCGGACCGATCGGTGGCTGCCTGGGCCAGCTCGGCCAGGCCGGCTTTGGCCGACGCGTTGATCGGTGCCGCGGCCAAGGTGGCCAGGGCCCGGTCGGTCAGCTCGGTGATCCGGTTCTCCGCGGCGGTCAGTGCGCCCACCCCCTCGATCACCTCGCGTAGTTCGGACACCTGGCCGTCGGTCAGATCGGTGCCGATCGACGTGCGTAACAGATTGGCGGCCAACGGATCCGATTCCGCGGCCAGTTGCGTTGCCTCGGCCAGCAGCGCGGTGCGTTTGCCTGAGCGCAGGTCGTCGCCGGACGGTTTGCCGGTCACCGCGGGATCGCCGAAGACGCCCAGGACGTCGTCGCGCAGCTGGAACGCCACTCCGAGGTCGGTCCCGAACCGCTCGAAGGCCGCCGTCACCTCGGGCCGGTCGGCGGCGGCGGCAACCCCGAGCTGCAACGGGCGCGTCACTGTGTAGCAGGCGGTCTTGTAGGTGGCCACGGTCATCGCCGCCGCGACCGATTCGTCCACCGAGCCTGGTACGGCGGCCTCGGCGACGATGTCGAGGTACTGGCCGCCCAGCACCTCGGTGCGGATCGCCGACCAGACCCGCTCCACCCGCGGCCGCACATCGGCTGACAGGCGCGCGCGGGAGACGATGTCAGCGGCCCAGGTATGCGCGACGTCGCCCAGCAGGATCGCCGCCGATACCCCGAACTGTTCGGCCGAGCCACGCCACCGACGTTCCCGGTGCCGGGCCGCGAAGTGCTGGTGGGCGGTCGGCCGGCCGCGTCGGGTCGCCGAGGCGTCGATCACGTCGTCGTGGATCAGGGCAAACGCGTGCAGTAGTTCCAGCGCCGAAAACAGCAGCAGCACATCGGAATCGGGCCGGTGGTCGGTGACCGCGTCCCATCCCCAGTAGGCGAACACCGGCCGCAGTCGCTTGCCCCCGCTCAGCACGAAATCCTCGAGCCAGCCGGTCAACTCGGCGAAGTCGGTGCCGCCCGGAAATTCCAGGTAGCCGGCTTCACCGCGACGGTCGTGCAGGTACCGTCGCAGCTGGTCGGTGACGGCGGCGGCCACCTCGACGGTTGCCGATGCTGCCGATGCTTCCAGGCTCAGCGCAGCGCCCCTTCCTCACTCGGCATACCTCTGGCCCGACAGTGTATGCCGCGCGGCGTTTGCCCGATCCGCGCAACGGCTGCCGCCAGCGCCTGATGAGCGTGAAAATCGCGCCCCTATGCTGTCGTGGGGGTTTGTCCAAGGTTTGCGCGACGCAGCGCCAGACGAGTCAGCTGAAGAATGAGGAATCGCGTGACGCTCAACACCATCGCGCTCGAGTTGGTGCCGCCCAACGTCGAGGACGGTCGGGAGCGGGCGCTGGAAGACGCGCACAAAGTGGTGCGGTACTCGGCCGAGTCCGGTCTGGACGGTCGGCTCCGGCACGTGATGATCCCGGGCATGATCGCCGAGGACGACGACCGCCCGGTGCCGATGAAGGCCAAGCTGGACGTGCTGGACTTCTGGTCGATCATCAAACCGGAACTGCCTGGCCTGCACGGCCTGTGCACCCAGGTCACCGCGTTCATGGACGAGTCGGCGCTGGGACAGCGGCTCACCGCACTGACCGAGTCCGGGATGCAGGGTGTGGTCTTCGTCGGGGTGCCGCGCACCATGAACGACGGGGAAGGCGACGGTGTGCCACCGACCGAGGCGCTGTCGATCTATCGCGACGCCGTGGCCAATCGCGGTGTGATCGTGATCCCGACCCGGGAAGGCGAACACGGCCGGCTCAATTTCAAGTGCGACCAGGGTGCCACCTACGGCATGACCCAACTGCTCTACTCCGACGCCATCGTGGGGTTCTTGGCCGACTTCGCCAAGCAGACCGACCATCGGCCCGAGATTCTGTTGTCGTTCGGGTTCGTCCCCAAAGTCGAGAGCCGGGTCGGGCTGATCAACTGGCTGATCCAGGACCCGGGTAACGCCGCGGTGGCCGGGGAGCAGGAGTTCGTCAGGACTTTGGCCGCCAGTGAGCCCGCCGACAAACGTGCGCTGCTGGTCGACCTCTACAAGCGGGTCATCGACGGAGTCGCCGACCTCGGCTTTCCGCTGAGCATCCACTTCGAGGCGACCTACGGCGTGTCCGGCCCGGCCTTCGAGACTTTCGCGGAGATGCTCGCCTACTGGGCGCCGACGGCCCCGGCCTAACTGGACGACTGGTCGCCGGACGCGGTGAACCGCGGCGAACGGTCCCGGCTGGCCCAGGCCAACGCCGCCACCACGCCCGCGGCGGCGAACGACGCGATGCCCAGCCAGATCCCCGCCCCGGTGAACGACCGAGTGTTGGGATCGGTGTAGCGGGCGGTGGCGCTCATCGTGCTCACCACGCCCGGCTTGAGCTTCCACTGCACGACCTCGGGCTCGATCCGGTCGCCGTTGGTGGACGTCACGGTTCCAGGGAAGGCGACGGTCAGCTCGACCTCGGCCTCGGGATCGGTCACCGATGTCAGGTCGGCCCGGCCTTCCAGGATCACCAGGTTGCCGTTGCGGCGCAGCGACAGGTTCACTCCGGCGGCGTCGGAGTTCAGGTGGGCCAGCTGCGGCAGTTCGGCGAAGGTCAGATCGGCGAAGACCGCCTGCGAACCCACGTAGCCGTCGCTTTCGTAATTCGAGATCGCGACCTTCTGGCTGAACGGCAGGTTCGTGTCCAGCTGCGGTCCGGTGTCCTTGTTGTTCTTGGGTTTGGCCGCGGCGATGATCTCGCCGGACACCAGGTCGTCGGGGGAGATCGTGATCGACGCCCGGACTCGCAGGCATCCGGTGGCCAACGGCACCAGCATCAGCAGCATCACGACGGCCAGCAGCCGACGACGGCGGTCGCTGGAAATGCGGCGAGATCCCCGGACCGGTAGCGCGGAAAGGCTGGCGGGCACCAGGTCATCGTGCCAGACCGGGTGAGCCGCCCGTTCAGAGTGGCAGCGCGCGCCCCAGAATCGCGAAAGCCCGGGGATCCCCGGCGAAATAGTAGCTGCGGATGACGTCGGTGAACCCCAACCGGCGGTACAACCGCCAGGCGCGGTTGCCCTCCCCGCTGGTCTCCGGCGTGGACAGCAGGACGTTGGCTTCGTCGCGACCGGTCAGAAGCCGACGGGCCAGCGCCTCACCGAGGCCGTGACCCTGCGCGCGGGGGTGGATGTGCAGCTCGGTGAGCTCGAAGTAACTGGTCATCAGCCGGTCGATCGCCGGGGCGGGGAAGCCGCTGCGCTGCAAACCGAGGATGACCTGCTGCTGCCACCACTGTCCCGGCGCCCCGGGATAGCCGTAGCCGACCCCGACCAGCGGCGCGTTGCTCAACTCGGCCGCCGTCGGAGGGTCACCCGCCGGTCGGCGTGCGTCGGCGACTTCGACGGCGGCGACCGCTTTCCAGCCGGGTCGCCGGGTGTGTTCCAGCCACATCGCCGCCCGCTGATTCTCGGTGCCGCGCGGATAGCGCATCGCGTCGACGTAGACCTTCAGCGCGTCGGTGAGGCGGCGCTCCATGTCTTTCGGGGGCAGGTCGATGAGGAAGGTCGCCAACGCGCGGTGTCCTCCTCGGCTTCGGTTGGGTCCGGTCGGGTTCCAGTATCGGACGCTGTCGTCGCGCGGCGACGGGCAGTCTGTCGACATCGTGTGACGGGTTGCACCCGCGACCGCCGCGGACCATCGCGTGGCGTCGGCTGTCGAGGCGATAGAATCGTTTGCGAATCATTGGTACCGCGAACAATGACCTCGTATCATCGGAGTTAATTGCCCCACAACGGGCTATACGTGTGCTATCGGTGAAGACACCACAGTGTTTCGGCAAGGAGGGACGAATGCCACTCTCCGATCATGAGCAGCGAATGCTCGATCAGATCGAGAGCGCTCTCTATGCCGAGGATCCCAAGTTCGCTTCGAGTGTCCGCGGCGGCGGTTTCCGCGCCCCGACGGCACGGCGCCGGCTACAAGGCACGGCGCTGTTCCTCGTCGGTTTGGCGATGCTGGTCTCCGGGGTGGCATTCAAAGCCACGATGATCGGAAGTTTCCCGGTGCTGAGCGTGCTGGGGTTCGTCGTGATGTTCGGCGGCGTGGTGTACGCGGTCACCGGCCGCCGGCTGGCCGGCAGGCCGGATCACGGCGGGTCGACGTCGGGTGCGTCGCGTCAGCGTCGCCCCAAGGGCGGCAGCGGTTCGTTCACCAGTCGTATGGAGGATCGCTTCCGCCGCCGGTTCGACGAGTAGTCCAGCGCGCCAACACATGACGGGGTAGCCAGACGGCTGCCCCGTTCTCGTTTGCCGGCCCCGCCACGATCGCAGACGCAGCCCCGCGGACACACCCGCCATGCCGGACGACGCCACCTTGTGCCCGATTCGTAGCGCAGTTGTGCCCATTTGCCCCACTGCGCCCCACCTCGCTCCCGACGGGGTGTTTTAGGCCCCTGAAATGCGCGTTTTCCACTTCGCCCTGGGGCCTTCCGCGGGAGCTGAGTGCGCTGGGCGGCGGTCTGATCGGCAGTGGGCGGCTTCGGGACGCGCGGAGGGGGTGTTTTTGGGGAGAAGTGGGGGATTGTGGGGTATGGTGGCCGAAGCGTTTGGGTGCGAAGCAAGTTGGAGGTGCCGCAGTGTTTCTCGGCACCTACACGCCCAAGCTCGACGACAAGGGGCGGCTAACGCTGCCGGCCAAGTTTCGCGACGCGTTGGCAGGGGGGTTGATGGTCACCAAGAGCCAGGATCACAGCCTCGCCGTCTACCCGCGGTCGGAGTTCGAACAGCTGGCGCGGCGGGCGAGCAAGGCGCCCCGCAGCAATCCCGAAGCCCGGGCCTTCCTGCGTAACCTCGCCGCCGGCACCGACGAGCAGCACCCCGATGCCCAAGGCCGGATCACGCTGTCGGCCGACCATCGCCGTTACGCCGGCCTGTCGAAAGACTGCGTGGTGATCGGTGCCGTCGATTTCCTCGAGATCTGGGATGCCCAGGCCTGGAACAACTATCAGCAAATCCATGAAGAGAACTTCTCCGCGGCCAGCGATGAAGCACTCGGCGACATCTTCTGAGGTGCATGCCCGTGCACCGTGGTCTCTGCCCGAACCGACCCTGGCGTACTTCCCCAACGCCAGGTGCGTGCTTTCGGACAGAGACCACGGTGCGCGGTCACCGGTAGGCCGATACAGCCCGGGAGGTCTTGCGGTGGCACACCAACCGACTTCCGGCCCTTCCGATTTCGGTCATGTGCCGGTGCTGGCGCACCGTTGCCTGGAGTTGCTCACCCCGGCGCTGACCCGCTATCACCCCGACGGCTCCGGTGCTGTCCTCGTCGACGCGACGTTGGGCGCCGGCGGGCACGCCGAGCGATTCCTCACCGAGTTGCCGGGTCTGCGATTGATCGGACTCGACCGGGACCCGACCGCGCTGGACATCGCCCGCAACCGGCTGGCCCCATTCGCCGACCGGATCACGCTGGTGCACACCCGCTATGACGGCATAGCCACCGCTCTTGCCGAATCCGGTTACGGCACAGTCGAATCCGTCGACGGGATCCTGTTCGATCTGGGTGTGTCGTCGATGCAGCTCGACCGTGCCGAGCGCGGGTTCGCCTACGCCAAGGACGCGCCGCTGGACATGCGGATGGATCCGTCGGCACCCCTGACGGCGGCCGACGTCATCAACACCTACGACGAAGCCGAGCTGGCCGGCATCCTGCATCGCTATGGCGAGGAGCGGTTCGCCCGACGCATCGCCGCACAGATCGTCCGACGCCGCGCTCGCGCCCCGTTCACGTCGACCGGCGAGTTGGTGGCCCTGCTCTACGAAGCCATCCCGGCCGCCACCCGCCGATCCGGCGGACATCCGGCCAAGCGCACCTTCCAGGCATTGCGCATCGCGGTCAACGACGAGCTGGAGTCGTTGCGCGGTGCCGTGCCGGCGGCGCTCGACGCGCTCGCGGTGGCCGGTCGCATCGTGGTGCTGGCCTATCAGTCCCTGGAGGATCGGATCGTCAAGCGCGCCTTTGCCGAAGCGACCGCCTCCCGTACACCGCCGGGTCTCCCGGTCGAACTTCCCGGCCACGGGCCGCGATTCCGGTCGTTGACGCACGGCGCAGAGCGGGCGGACGAAGCCGAAATGGAGCGCAACCCGCGCAGCACCCCGGTGCGACTGCGGGCGCTGCAACGAATTGAGCACGCAAGCGGGAAGGGCTATGCATGAGCACACAGCGCGAGGCGTCCAAACGTCGTGACACCCGACGGGGTGGCGCGGGCCGGCCCAGTGCCCGCACCGCTGCCGACGTGTCGTCGCGCCGCAACCGGTCGCGCACGCCGGCAGCGCCGAGCCGCGAGGCGCGCGTGCCCCGTTCGGGACCCCAGACCAGCCCGATATCCCGCCCGGTGGATCGACCGGTCCGGGCCAAGAACACCAGTCAGGCCAAGGCGCGCGCCAAGGCTCGCAAAGCCAAAGCGCCCAAGGTGATTCGGCCCAAACTGACCGAGCGGCTGGCCGCCCGCCTGACCGAGATCGACCTGCGGCCCAGCACGCTGTTGAGCCGGGTGCCCTTCGTGGTGCTCGTCATCGGCTCGCTCGGTGTGGGGCTGGGTTTGACCCTGTGGTTGTCCACCGACGCCGCCGAGCGCTCCTACCAGCTCAGCCATGCCCGGGAACGGACCCGGATGCTGCAACAGCAGAAAGAGGCGCTGGAACGCGACGTCCGGGAGGCCGAGTCGGCGCCCGCATTGGCCGAGGCCGCACGCAAACAGGGCATGATTCCCACCCGCGACACCGCCCACCTGGTCCAGGCGCCCGACGGCACCTGGGTGGTGGTGGGTAACCCCAAACCGGCCGACGGGGTCCCGCCGCCGCCGCTGAACGCCAAGTTGCCCGACGAGACACCGCCACCGCCACCCCGGCCCGCGGCCCCGCCGCCGGAGGTCGCGGTCCGGGTCGCGCCCGGCGCCACCGACCCGAGTGTGCCGGCCCACTCTGGCCCACAGGTGCTGCTGCGCGGGCCGGACGGTGCGTCGACGGTGGTGGGACCCGGTGCTTCGGGGGTGCCCGGACAGGTTCCGACGGTGCCCGGACAGGTGCCGACGGTTCCGGGACAGGTGCCGACGGTTCCGGGAACGGTGCCGGGTGGTCCGCTGCCGGTGCCGGGTGCGACGGTGCCGGGCGGTCAGCTACCCGTGCCGGGTGCGACGGTGCCGGGTGCTCAGCTGCCGGTGCCGGGTGCGACGGTGCCGGGCGGTCAGCTACCCGTGCCGGGGGCGACAGTGCCGGGTGCGCAGCTGCCGGTGCCGGGGGCGACAGTGCCGGCCCCCAACTCAGTACACGCCGACCTGTTGCCGACGGTGCCCACGGTGCAGCCACCGGCGGTGCTGCCCGCCCCGGCTACCGCTGAGCAACCGGTCCTGCTCCCGACGGTGCCGGGGGCCGCGCGATGAACCGCGGCGACCCGCGCCGCGCCCCCCGTCCGGCCCGTGACACCAAACATCCGAAGCGCTCCCGAAAAGCCACCGAGGCCAAGGCATCTCGCGTCCGGTCGGATTCGGTGCCCGCCGGGCACTCGGCACGAGACCGGCGCACCCGTCAGGCCGTCGAGGTGGTCGGTCGCGGCGCCTCCTTCGTCTTCCGGCACCGGGCCGGTAACGCCGTCATCCTGGTGTTGATGGTGGTGGCTGTCACGCAGTTGTTCTACCTGCAGGTGTCCAACGCTTCGCAGCTCAACGCACAAGCGGCCGGCCAGCTCAAGGTCACCGACGTCGAACGGGCGATCCGCGGCGCCATCGTCGACCGCCACAACGACCGGCTCGCGTTCACCATCGAGGCACGCGCACTGACCTTCCAACCCAAGCGGGTTCGTCAGCAGCTGGAGGACGCCAAGAAGAAGTCGCCGCACGCGCCCGACCCCCAGGAACGGCTCAAGGACATCGCCAAAGAGGTCGCCGGCAAGCTGAACAACAAGCCGGACGCCGCGACAATCCTGAAGAAGCTGCAGAGCAACGAGACGTTCGTCTACCTGGCCCGCAACGTCGATCCCGCTATCGCGCAAGCGATCTCGGCGAAATTCCCCGAGGTCGGCTCGGAGCGTCAGGACCTGCGTCAGTACCCCGGCGGGTCACTGGCGGCCAACATCGTCGGCGGCATCGACTGGGACGGCCACGGCCTGCTGGGCCTGGAGGACTCCCTGGACGCGATGCTGGCCGGCACCGACGGGTCGGTCACCTACGACCGCGGCTCGGACGGCGTCGTCATCCCCGGCAGCTACCGCAACCGGCACAAGGCGGTGCACGGTTCGACCGTCCAGCTCACCCTCGACGACGACATCCAGTTCTACGTCCAACAGCAGGTGCAGCAGGCCAAGAACGTATCCGGCGCGCACACCGTCTCGGCCGTCGTCCTCGATGCCAGGACCGGTGAAGTGCTGGCCATGGCAAACGACAACACCTTCGACCCGTCGCAGGACATCGGGCGCCAGGGCGACCGGCAGTTGGGCAACCTGCCGGTGTCCTCGCCTTTCGAGCCGGGCTCGGTGAACAAGATCATCACCGCGTCCTCGGTCATCGAATACGGACTGTCCAACCCCGACGAGGTGCTGCAGGTCCCGGGCACCATCTCAATGGGTGGGGTCACCATCCACGACGCCTGGGAGCACGGCGTGATGCCCTACACCACCACCGGGGTATTCGGGAAGTCCTCCAACGTCGGCACGCTGATGCTGGCCCAGCGGGTGGGCCCAGAACGTTTCTACGACATGGTGCGCAAGTTCGGGCTGGGTCAGCGCACCGCTGTCGGGCTGCCCGGTGAGAGCGCCGGCCTGGTGCCGCCGATCGACCAGTGGTCGGGCAGCACCTTCTCCAATCTGCCTATCGGACAAGGGGTTTCGATGACCCTGCTGCAGATGGCCGGCATGTACCAGGCGATCGCCAACGACGGCGTGCGGATCCCGCCGCGCATCCTCAAGGCCACCATCGCCGCCGACGGCACCCGCACCGAGGAACCCCGTCCCGACGGCGTCCGGGTGGTCTCGGCGCAGACCGCCCAGACGGTGCGCGGCATGCTGCGCGCGGTGGTGCAGCAGGACCCGATGGGCTACCAGCAGGGCACCGGGCCGGCCGCGTCGGTGCCCGGCTACCAGATGGCAGGCAAGACGGGAACCGCGCAGCAGATCAACCCCGGCTGCGGGTGCTATTTCGACGACGTCTACTGGATCACCTTCGCCGGGATGGCCACCGTCGACAATCCCCGCTACGTGATCGGCATCATGATGGACAATCCGCAGCGCAACGCCGACGGCACTCCCGGCCACTCGGCGGCGCCGTTGTTCCACAACATCGCGGGCTGGCTGATGCAGCGCGCGAACGTTCCGCTGTCGCCGGACCCGGGCCCGCCGCTCACCTTGCAGGCGATGTAACTACCGGCCGCGCGCTGCCCGTCCCGGACGGGCGTGTCCGCTGCCGCGGCTAGGTAGGGTGTCTTGGCCGATCATCCCGATCAGGCCGACCCGACGGAGGTGGTGACGGAGGTGGCGTCGGTGCCAACGGATCTGCGCCCCAGCACCGGCGCGGGCGTGCCGCTGGCCGCGCTGGCCGCGCAGGTGGGCGCCGTGCTGACCGCCGGACCGGACCGGCTCACCGTGCTCGGCGACCTGACGGTCACCGGGGTGACGTTGCGCGCCCAGGAGGTGCGTCCCGGCGACCTGTTCGCCGCCCTGCCCGGGTCCAAAACCCACGGCGCCCGCCACGCCGGGCAGGCCATGGAACGCGGGGCCGTCGCGGTGCTCACCGATGCCGACGGCGTGGCCGAACTGGGCGGCGGGGACGTCGAGGTGCCGGTGCTGGTGCATCCGGCGCCGCGCAGCGTGCTGGGTGGGCTGGCCGCCACCGTGTACGGACGCCCGTCCGGCCGGGTGACGGTCGTCGGGATCACCGGCACCTCGGGCAAGACCACGACCACTTACCTGGTCGAGGCGGGGCTGCGGGCCGGTGGCCGGGTGGCCGGGCTGATCGGCACCATCGGCGTCCGCATCGACGGTGCCGACATCCCCAGCGCGCTGACCACCCCGGAAGCTCCCGCGCTGCAGGCGATGTTCGCCGCGATGGCCGAGCGCGGGGTGGACACCGTGGTCATGGAGGTGTCGAGTCACGCGCTGAGCCTGGGCCGGGTCGACGGCACCGAGTTCTCCGTGGGGGCCTTCACCAACCTCTCCCGGGACCATCTGGACTTCCACCTGACCATGCAGGACTACTTCGAGGCCAAGGCGCTGCTGTTCGATCCGGCTTCTGCGTTGCGTGCCCGCACCGTGGTGGTGTGCGTCGACGACGACGGCGGTCGCGCGATGGCCGAGCGGGCGGGTACCGCCATCACCGTCAGTGTCACCGACCGCCCCGCGCAGTGGCGCGCCGTCGACATCACCCCGCGGGGCCCGGCGGGTCAGGAGTTCACCGCGATCGACCCCGCCGGCGGCCGGCACCGGATCGGCATCGACTTGCCGGGGCATTACAACATCGCCAATTGCCTTGTCGCACTGGCGGTTCTGGACGCCGTTGGGGTGTCCCCGGAGCAGGCGGCGCCGGGGCTGAGGCAGACCCGGGTGCCGGGCCGCCTCGAACAGGTCGACCGGGGCCAGGACTTCGTCGCGCTGGTCGACTACGCCCACAAGCCTGAGGCGCTGCGCGCGGTGCTGACCACTCTGCTGCACCCCGACCGACGGCTGGCGGTGGTGTTCGGCGCGGGCGGTGACCGCGACCCCGGCAAGCGCGCTCCGATGGGCGCCATCGCCGCTGAGCTGGCCGACCTGGTGATCGTCACCGACGACAACCCGCGCAGCGAGGATCCCGCGGCGATCCGCAGGGAGATCCTGGCCGGCACCGCGGACAGTAAAGCGCGCGTGGTCGAGATCGGTGACCGTCGCGAGGCGATCGGGGCCGCGGTGGCCTGGGCCGGACCGGGTGACGTGGTGCTGATTGCCGGCAAAGGGCACGAAACCGGGCAGAGCGGAGGCGGGGAAACGCACCCGTTCGACGACCGGGTCGAATTGGCGCAGGCTTTGGAGCGGCACCGATGATCGATCTGACCATCGCCCGGATCGCCGAGATCGTCGGCGGCACCCTGGCCGACATCACAGCCGAGCGGGCCGCCAGCACCCACGTCACCGGGACCGTGGAGTTCGACTCGCGCGCCGTCGGGCCGGGTGGGTTGTTCCTGGCGTTGCCGGGCGCACGCGCCGACGGGCACGACCACGCCGCTTCCGCGGTCGCCGCCGGCGCCGCCGTGGTGCTGGCCGCCCGCCCGGTCGGGTTGCCGGCCATCGTGGTGGCCCCACAGCAGGCACCCGACGGCCGGGCCGGCGTGCTCGAACACGACGTGGACGGGTCCGGCGCGGCGGTGCTGGGCGCGCTGGCCAGGCTGGCAAAGGCGGTGGCCGCCGACCTGGTGGCGGGCGGACTGACGATCATCGGGATCACCGGATCCTCGGGCAAGACCTCGACCAAGGACCTGGTCGCCGCGGTCCTGCAACCACTCGGGCAGGTGATCGCCCCGCCCGGGTCATTCAACAACGAGTTGGGCCATCCCTGGACGGTGCTGCGGGCCACCCGCGACACCGACTTTCTGGTGCTGGAGATGTCGGCGCGCCATCCCGGCAACATCGCCGCGCTGGCCGAGATCGCTCCGCCGGCGATCGGCGTCGTCCTCAACGTCGGCACCGCGCACCTGGGGGAGTTCGGCTCCCGCGAGGTCATCGCACAGACCAAATCCGAACTGCCGCAAGCGGTTCCGTCGTCCGGGGTGGTCGTACTCAACGCCGACGACCCGATGGTCGCCGCGATGGCGGAGGTGACCGCGGCCCGCGTCGTGCGGGTGAGTCGCGCCAGCGGTGACGTCTGGGCCGGACCGGTTTCCCTGGACGAACTGGCGCGACCACGGTTCACCCTGCACGCGGGTCAAGCACACGCCGAAATCGAGCTCGGCGTATCCGGTGACCATCAGGTAAGCAACGCACTGTGCGCGGCCGCGGTCGCGCTGGAATGCGGAGCCGACGTGCAACAGGTCGCGGCCGCGCTCGCCCAGGCGGGACCGGTGTCGCGGCACCGGATGCAGGTCAGCGCCCGCGCCGACGGGGTGACCGTGATCGACGACGCCTACAACGCCAATCCCGATTCGATGCGCGCCGGACTGCAGGCGCTGGCCTGGATGGCGCACGCCGACCAAACGGGTGAACCACGACGTAGCTGGGCGGTGCTGGGGGAGATGGCCGAACTCGGCGACGACGCGATAACCGAGCACGATCGCATCGGCCGGCTCGCGGTGCGCTTAGATGTGTCTCGACTCGTTGTCGTGGGAACCGGGAGGTTGATGAGCGCCATGCACCACGGAGCGGTCATGGAGGGCTCGTGGGGGTCGGAGGTTGTCGACGTGCCCGACCGTGAGGCGGCCCTGACGCTGTTGCGCGCCGAGCTGCGCCCCGGCGACGTCGTCCTGGTCAAAGCCTCCAATTCGGCCGGCCTCGGTCAGTTGGCCGACGCGCTGGTGGCCGACGGCGAAAGCCCGCGCCCGTGAGGCAGATCCTGATCGCCGTGGCGATCGCGGTGACCGTGTCGATCCTGCTGACCCCGGCGCTGATCCGGCTGTTCACCCGGCAGGGGTTCGGCCACCAGATCCGGGAGGACGGCCCGCCCAGCCACGCCACCAAGCGGGGCACGCCCTCGATGGGCGGGGTGGCGATCCTGGCCGGCATCTGGTGCGGCTACCTGGGCACGCATCTGTTCGGGTTGCTCTTCGACGGCGACGGGGTCACCGCCTCCGGTCTGTTGGTGCTCGGCCTGGCTACCGCGCTGGGCGGCGTCGGCTTCCTCGACGACCTGATCAAGATCCGGCGCTCGCGCAACCTGGGACTGAACAAGACCGCCAAGACGATCGGCCAGATCGCCGCCGCCGTGCTGTTCGGGGTGCTGGTCCTGCAGTTCCGCAACAACGCCGGCCTGACCCCGGGCAGTCTCAACCTGTCCTATGTGCGCGACATCGCCACCATCGCCTTCACGCCGGTGGTATTCGTGCTGTTCTGCGTGGTCGTGGTCAGCGCCTGGTCCAACGCCGTCAACTTCACCGACGGGCTCGACGGGTTGGCGGCCGGCGCCATGGCGATGGTCTCCGGGGCCTACGTGCTGATCACCTTCTGGCAATTCCGCAACGCGTGCGCCACGGCGACGGTGCTGGGACTGCCGGGAGCTCTGCAGGGCTGCTACGACGTGCGCGATCCACTGGATCTGGCGCTGGTCGCGGCCGCCACCGCCGGCGCCTGCATCGGGTTTCTGTGGTGGAATGCCGCGCCCGCCAAGATCTTCATGGGCGACACGGGGTCGCTGGCGCTGGGTGGCATCATCGCGGGACTGTCGGTCACCAGCCGCACCGAGATCCTGGCCGTGGTGCTGGGTTCGTTGTTCGTCGCCGAAGTCACCTCGGTGGTTCTGCAGATTCTGACGTTCCGGACCACCGGACGCCGGATGTTCCGGATGGCGCCGTTCCACCATCATTTCGAGTTGACCGGCTGGGCCGAGACCACGGTGATCATCCGGTTCTGGCTGCTCACCGCCATCACCTGCGGTCTGGGGGTGGCACTGTTCTACGGCGAATACCTGTCCACGATCGGACCCTGACGTGCTGGGCCCGTTGACGTCGGGTGCGCCAGTGCTGATCGCGGGTGCGCGCGTGACCGGCCGGGCGGTACTGGCCGCGCTGACCCGGTTCGGTGCCGTTCCGACGCTCTGTGACGACGACCCCGCGATGCTGCGCCCGTACGCCGATGCCGGGGTGGCGACCGCGGATCCGGCGGCAGCGATCGCCGGAATCGACTCCTATGCGCTGGTCGTCACCAGTCCCGGTTTCCAGCCGAGCACCCCGGTGTTGGCCGCGGCCGCGGCGGCGGGGGTGCCCATCTGGGGCGATGTGGAGCTGGCCTGGCGGCTGGATGCGGCCGGCCAGTACGGGCCGCCGCGGCGCTGGTTGGTGGTGACCGGTACCAACGGGAAGACCACCACGACCGCAATGCTGCACGATATGTTGAGCGCCGGTGGGCTACGCAGTGCGCTGTGCGGCAACATCGGCGACCCGGTCCTGGATGTGCTGGCTACGCCGTCCGACGTGCTGGCCGTGGAGTTGTCCAGTTTCCAGTTGTTCTGGGCACCTTCGTTGCGGCCCGAGGCGGGTGTGGTGCTCAACATCGCCGAGGACCACCTGGACTGGCACGGCACGATGGCCGACTACACCGCCGCCAAGGCCAGGGTGCTCACCGGTCGGGTGGCCGTCGTCGGACTCGACGACGCCCGGGCTGCCGCGTTGGCCGACACCGCGCCGGCTTCGGTGCGGGTCGGTTTCCGGCTCGGCGACCCGGCCGCAGGCGAACTCGGCGTGCGGGACGGATACCTGGTGGACCGAGCCTTCGCCGGCGACCTGCCGCTGGCGCCGATCGCCTCGATACCGGTGCCGGGTCCGGTCGGGGTGTTGGACGCGTTGGCAGCGGCCGCGCTGGCACGTAGCGTCGACGTCCCCGCGTCGGCGATCAGCGACGCGCTGACCGCTTTCCGGCCGGGCCGGCACCGATCGGAGGTGGTGGCCGTCGCGGACGGCATCACCTACGTCGACGATTCCAAGGCCACCAACCCGCACGCCGCGGAAGCTTCGGTGTTGGCGTATCCCCGGGTGGTGTGGCTGGCCGGTGGCCTGCTCAAGGGCGCTTCTGTGGACGCCGAGGTGGCCCGCATCGCATCGCGGCTGGTCGGGGTGGTCCTGTTCGGCCAGGATCGGACCGAGGTTGTCGAGGCGTTATCGCGACACGCGCCCGATGTCCCCGTCGTACAGGTTGTGACAGGCGAGGATGTTGTGATGCATGCGACAGCTGAGGCTCCTGTTACTAAAGTGATACAAGTTAACATTGCCGCGGAGACCGTCGGCACTCGCGTGATGGCCGCAGCGGTGGCGGCGGCCCGGGAGCTCGCCACCCCGGGCGACACCGTGCTGCTGGCGCCGGCCGGCGCCTCGTTCGACCAGTTCAGTGGCTACGGCGCACGTGGTGACGCCTTCGCGGCGGCGGTCCGCGCCGCGCTGCGGTAGGCGGCATGGGTATCACGCTGACCCGGCTGCTGCGCCGGGACGCCAAGACGGACGACGAAAGCCCTGACGACGCGACGGACGTGACCGACGTGACCGAGCAGGAGTCGACCGCAGCGAACCCGGCGCCGACAAGTCCCACGGCACCGTCCGGTCCGCGCAACCGGTTCGGCGCCTGGCTCGGGCGGCCGATGACCTCGTTTCACCTGATCATCGCCGTCGCCGCATTGCTGACCACGCTGGGCCTGATCATGGTGCTGTCCGCCTCAGGCGTGCGTTCCTACGACGACGACGGTTCGGCCTGGATCATCTTCGGCAAACAAGTCATGTGGACATGCGTCGGCCTGGTCGGCTGCTACCTGGCGCTGCGGATGTCGGTGCGATTCATGCGGCGCATCGCGTTCACCGGGTTCGCGTTCACCATCGTGTTGCTGGTGCTGGTGCTGGTTCCCGGGATCGGCAAGGAAGCCAACGGCTCGCGCGGCTGGTTCGTGATCGCCGGGTTCTCGATGCAGCCGTCCGAGCTGACCAAGATGGCGTTCGCCATCTGGGGTGCGCACCTGCTGGCCGCCCGACGTATGGAACGCGCGTCGTTGCGCGAGATGCTGATTCCGCTGGTGCCCGCCGCGTTGGTGGCGCTGACCCTGATCGTCATCCAGCCCGACCTGGGTCAAACGGTCTCGCTGGGCATCATCCTGCTCGGCCTGCTCTGGTACGCCGGTCTTCCGCTGCGGGTGTTCCTCGGCTCGCTCTCGCTGATCTTCGTTGCCGGCGGCATCCTGGCGGTCTCCGCCGGTTACCGCAACGACCGGGTGCAGTCCTGGCTCAATCCCGAGAACGACCCGATGGACTCCGGTTATCAAGCCCGACAGGCTAAATACGCGCTGGCGCACGGCGGCATCTTCGGCGACGGCCTCGGCCAGGGTGTCGCCAAATGGAACTACCTGCCCAACGCCCACAACGACTTCATCTTCGCGATCATCGGCGAGGAACTGGGCCTGATCGGCGCGGTGGGCCTGCTCGGCCTGTTCGGCCTGTTCGCCTACACCGGGATGCGCATCGCCCGCCGCTCGGCTGACCCGTTCCTGCGGCTACTGACCGCGACGACGACGATGTGGGTGCTCGGACAGGCCTTCATCAACATCGGCTACGTGATCGGACTGCTGCCGGTGACCGGTCTGCAGTTGCCGCTGATCTCGGCGGGCGGCACGTCGACGGCGGCGACCCTGACCCAGATCGGCATCATCGCCAGCGCGGCCCGACATGAGCCGGAAGCGGTGGCCGCGCTGCGCGCGGGGCGCGACGACAAGGTCAACCGGTTGCTGCGGCTGCCGCTGCCCGAACCGTACGTCCCGACCCGCCTCGAGTCCTTCCGCGACCGCAAACGCGCTCAGCCGCAACCCAAGCCGTCGACGCGGCGCGTGGCCGGCCCGCCGCGGCAGGCTGCGCCGCGCACCGCCGAACGGGCGGGTCGCCGGTCTGGGGGAAGCCCGCACTTGCAGAAGAGGCATCATGGATCTGGCCAGCAGTACGCCGGCCAGCGCCGAACACGGCGCGCACGCGCATTGGAAGGTCAGCGTTACGGGTGAACGACAAGGTCAGGGAACCGACCGGCGGGCCAGGGGCTAGTCCTCTGCCCGCCGGTGCCGCGTTCTCGGTCGTGTTGGCCGGCGGCGGGACCGCCGGTCACGTGGAACCCGCCATGGCCGTCGCCGACGCCCTGACCGCGCTGGACCCGCAGATCCGCATCACCGCCCTGGGCACCGCGCGCGGACTGGAGACCCGACTGGTGCCCGAACGGGGCTATCACCTCGAGCTGATCACGCCGGTGCCGTTGCCCCGCAAACCCAGCGGTGACCTGGCTCGGCTGCCACCGCGGGTGTGGCGCGCGGTCCGCGAGACCCGCGCCGTGCTCGACCGAGTGCACGCCGACGTCGTCGTCGGGTTCGGCGGGTACGTCGCGCTGCCCGCCTACCTCGCCGCCCGTGGCGTCGGGAGGCGGCGCCGGATCCCGGTGGTGATCCACGAGGCCAACGCGCGGGCCGGGCTGGCCAACCGGGTCGGCGCCCGTTCGGCTGACCGGATCCTGTCCGCGGTGCCGGATTCGGGTCTGCGTCGCGCCGAGGTGGTCGGGGTGCCGGTGCGGGCGGCCATCACCGCGCTCGATCGTGCCGGCCTGCGCGCCCAGGCGCGCGCGCACTTCGGCTTCGCCGACGACGCCCGGGTGCTGCTGGTGTTCGGCGGTTCGCAGGGCGCGGTTTCGCTCAATCGCGCGGTGTCCGGTGCGGCCGCCGATCTGGCCGCCGCGGGGGTGTCTGTGCTGCACGCCCACGGCCCCAAGAACACCCTCGAACTGCGTACCCCCGAAGCCGGCGACCCGCCCTACGTCGCGGTGCCCTACCTGGACCGGATGGACCTGGCCTACGCCGCCGCCGATCTGGTGATCTGCCGGTCCGGCGCGATGACAGTCGCCGAGGTGTCGGCTGTCGGACTGCCCGCCATCTACGTGCCGCTGCCGATCGGCAACGGCGAGCAACGGCTCAACGCGCTGCCGGTGGTCAACGCCGGCGGCGGCATGGTCGTCGCCGACGCGGCCCTGACGCCGGAACTGGTGGCCCGAGAGGTATCCGGGCTGCTCACCGATGCGCCCCGGCTGGCGGCGATGACGATGGCGGCCGCCCAGGTCGGGCACCGCGACGCGGCACGGCAGGTGGCCCAGGCGGCACTCGACATCGCCCGCGCGGCAGGAATACGGCGTTGACCGCCGCGCAGTTGCCGCCCGAGTTGGCGCGGGTGCACATGGTCGGCATCGGCGGAGCGGGCATGTCGGGCATTGCCCGCATCCTGCTGGACCGGGGTGGCATGGTGTCGGGTTCGGATGCCAAGGAGTCGCGCGGCGTGCATGCGCTGCGGGCCCGCGGGGCGGTGATCCGGATCGGACACGACGCGTCCTCGCTGGATCTGTTGCCCGGCGGCGTCACCGCGGTCATCACCACCCACGCAGCCATCCCGAAGACCAACCCCGAACTCGTCGAGGCCCGCCGGCGCGGCATTCCGGTGCTGCTGCGGCCGCTGGTGCTGGCCAAGCTGATGGCGGGGCGCACCACGCTGATGGTCACCGGCACCCACGGCAAGACGACGACGACGTCGATGCTGATCGTGGCGTTGCAGCACTGCGGGCGCGATCCGTCGTTCGCGGTCGGGGGGGAGTTGGGGGAGGCCGGCACCAACGCCCATCACGGCAGCGGCGACCTGTTCGTGGCCGAGGCCGACGAAAGCGACGGCTCGCTGCTGGAATACACGCCCAACGTTGCCGTCGTCACCAACATCGAGTCCGACCACCTGGACTTCTACGGCAGCACCGAGGCCTACATCGGGGTGTTCGATTCCTTCGTCGAGCGGCTGGCGCCCGGCGGTGCGCTGGTGGTGTGCACCGACGACCCGGGTGCCGCCGCGCTGGCGCAGCGCACCGCCGAGCTGGGTATCCGGGTGTTGCGCTACGGGTCGTCGGGTGCCGTCGACGCGCCGTTGGCGGCGACGTTGCTGTCCTGGGAGCAATCGGGCACCGAGGCGGTCGCCCACATCCAGTTGGCTGCCGAAATCGATCCCGATTCCCGGCCACGGGTGATGCGGTTGTCGGTGCCGGGCCGCCACATGGCGCTCAATGCGCTGGGGGCGCTGCTGGCGGCGACCGAGATCGGGGCGCCGGTCGACGAGGTGCTCGACGGTCTGGCCGGTTTCGAAGGTGTGCGGCGCCGGTTCGAGTTGGTCGGAACCGCCGACTCGATCCGGGTGTTCGACGACTACGCGCACCATCCGACCGAGATCGCGGCGACGCTGGCCGCCGTGCGCTCGGTGGTGCAGCAGCGCGGAAGTGGTCGTGCGATGGTGGTGTTTCAGCCCCATTTATATTCTCGGACAAAGGCTTTCGCGAAGGAGTTCGGTCACGCGCTGGACGCGGCGGACCAGGTGTTCGTGCTCGACGTCTACGGCGCCCGCGAGCAGCCACTGCCTGGGGTGAGCGGCGCGAGTGTCGCCGAGCATGTGAGCGCGCCGGTGCGTTATGTGCCGGATCTCTCGGCGGTGGCCGAGGAGGTGGCCGCTGCCGCCGGACCCGGTGACGTCATCGTCACCATGGGTGCCGGCGACGTGACGCTGCTGGGACCCGAGATCGTCGACGCGTTGCGGGCGCGCGCCAACCGCAGCGCACCCGGACGCCCGGGGGTTTTGCAGTGAGCGAACCCGAGGCCCGACCGGCCGAACCGGTTCCCGACCAGGCAGACGCCGGCGAAGCGGCTACCGAGCCGATCGCCACCGACGCCCCGGCCGGCACGGACCCCGCCGAGGAAGAGGACTTCGAGGGGCCGCGGCGGCGCGCCCGCCGGGAACGCGCCGAGCGGCGCGCCGCCCAGGCCCGCGCCACCGCCATCGAGCAAGCCCGCCGCGAAGCCAAGCGCCGCGCCCGCGGCGCGGTCCTGCCCGAACCGAAACCCGTGGCGCGCGGCGTCGTCCGGGGCCTGAAGATGCTGCTTGCCACGGTGATCCTGGTGGTGGTCGGCGTGGGGTTGGGTTTGATCCTCTATTTCACGCCGGCGATGTCGGCCCGCAACATCGTCGTCACCGGGACCGGTGTGGTGACCCGCGAGGACGTGCTGGAGGCGGCGCAGGTGCGGGTCGGCACGCCGTTGCTGCAGATCAACACCAGTCAGGTCGCCGACCGGGTGGCGGCGATCCGGCGCGTGGCCAGCGCCCGGGTGCAGCGGGAGTATCCGTCGGCGCTGCGGATCACCATCGTCGAGCGGGTCCCGGTGGTGGTCAAAGACTTCCCGGACGGGCCGCATCTGTTCGACCGCGACGGGGTGGACTTCGCGAACGATCCGCCGCCACCGGCGCTGCCCTACATCGAGGTGGAGAATCCGGGGCCGACCGATCCGGCGACGCTGGCCGCGCTCAAGGTGCTGCTGGCATTGCGTCCCGAGGTCGCCTCGCAGGTCGGGCGGGTTGCCGCGCCGTCGGTGTCCTCGATCACGCTGACGTTGTCCGACGGCCGGGTGGTGATCTGGGGGACCACCGACCGCGCGGAGGAGAAGGCCGAAAAGCTCGCGGCGCTGCTGACTCAGCCTGGCCGCACCTACGACGTGTCCAGCCCGGACCTGCCGACGGTCAAGTAGCGCGGTCTTCTCCCGCGTCGAGTGTGCGTCGGCGGTCCTGCGTTCCGCGAGCGTCACGCTAGCGTGGCCGCCGACGCCGAGCGTCACGCCAGCGCAACGCTCGGCGCATAGGAAAATTCACGCGCGGCGCGTCGGCGCGCCTGCGGGGTTAGTGCCCGTCGTACCCATACGGTTCTGGTTACGCGGAACTACTTGACATAACTCTAACTCTATGGTTGAGGTTGAGGGTTTTGCAAGGAGACACACCGCAGGACGACATAGGGGAACTGAGCCCTCAGGGAGGAAGACGAATGATGACCCCCCCACACAACTATCTGGCCGTCATCAAGGTCGTGGGCATCGGTGGCGGCGGCGTCAACGCCGTCAACCGGATGATCGAGCAAGGCCTCAAAGGCGTGGAGTTCATCGCGATCAACACCGACGCGCAGGCGTTGTTGATGAGCGACGCCGACGTCAAGCTCGACGTGGGCCGCGACTCGACGCGCGGACTGGGCGCCGGCGCCGACCCGGAGGTCGGCAAGAAGGCCGCCGAGGACGCCAAGGAAGAGATAGAGGAGCTGCTGCGCGGCGCCGACATGGTGTTCGTCACTGCCGGCGAGGGCGGCGGCACCGGCACCGGCGGCGCACCCGTCGTCGCCAACATCGCCCGCAAACTCGGCGCGTTGACCGTCGGCGTGGTCACCCGGCCGTTCTCCTTCGAGGGCAAGCGGCGCAGCAACCAAGCCGAAAACGGCATCGCGGCCCTGCGGGAGAGCTGTGACACGCTGATCGTGATCCCCAACGACCGCCTGCTGCAGATGGGTGACGCGGCGGTGTCGCTGATGGACGCCTTCCGCAGCGCCGACGAGGTGCTGCTCAACGGCGTGCAGGGCATCACCGACCTGATCACCACCCCGGGTCTGATCAACGTCGACTTCGCCGACGTCAAGGGCATCATGTCCGGCGCCGGCACCGCGTTGATGGGCATCGGCTCGGCGCGCGGTGAAGGCCGCTCGCTCAAGGCCGCCGAGATCGCCATCAACTCGCCGCTGCTGGAGGCGTCGATGGAAGGCGCCCAGGGTGTGCTGATGTCGATCGCCGGCGGCAGCGACCTCGGCCTGTTCGAGATCAACGAGGCCGCGTCGTTGGTGCAGGACGCCGCGCACCAGGACGCCAACATCATCTTCGGCACCGTGATCGACGACTCGCTGGGCGACGAGGTGCGCGTCACCGTGATCGCGGCGGGCTTCGACGCCGGACCGGGCCGCAAGCCCGTCACCGGCACCGAAACCGGTGGCGCCCACCGCATCGATACCGCCAAGGCGGGCAAGCTCACCTCGACGTTGTTCGAGCCGGTCGACGCCGTCAGCGTCCCGGTGCACACCAACGGCGCGACGCTGAGCATCGGTGGCGACGACGATGACGTCGACGTGCCGCCCTTCATGCGCCGCTGAGGTCTCGATTTGCTTGCCACTGCGCGACAAGCCAGCCTCGAAACATGATGGCCACGTGTCGACGCGCTCTGGCGGGCAACGGATTACGGATACTCAGGACGTGAACATCCGTATCCGCCGGGTGACCACCACCCGGGCGGGCGGTGTGTCCAAGCCGCCTTACGACACCTTCAACCTCGGTGACCATGTCGGTGACGATCCCGGCGCCGTCGCGGCCAACCGGTCCCGGCTCGCCGCGGTCCTGGGTCTGCCGGAGCGACGGCTGGTCTGGATGAACCAGGTGCATGGAGTCCGGGTGGAGGTGGTCGAGAAACCCCGTGAGGCAGCCGTCGCCGACACCGACGGGTTGGTAACGGCCACGGCGAGATTGGCGTTGGTCGTGCTGTCCGCCGATTGTGTGCCGGTGCTGCTGGCCGACGCGCGGGCCGGTGTCGTCGGCGCGGTGCACGCCGGTCGGGTCGGCGCGCAGCACGGGGTGGTGATCCGCGCGGTGGAGGCGATGGTGGGCCTGGGCGCGCAGCCCGCCGACATCTCCGTGTTGCTGGGCCCGGCGGCCGGCGGCAGTCGCTACGAAGTACCCGCCGCGATGGCCGACGAGGTCGAAGCGACGCTACCGGGCAGCCGCACCACCACCGCTGCGGGCACGCCCGGCCTGGACCTGCGGGCCGGAATCGCTTGTCAGCTGCGCGATTTGGGAGTGACGTCCATCGACGTCGACCCGCGTTGCACCATCGCCGACACGACGCTGTTCAGCCACCGGCGCGGCGCGCCGACCGGTCGGTTGGCGTCGTTGGTCTGGATGGAATGACGTCGATGGCCACCGAGATCCCCGCGCGGGGACACGAAGGCGACCGTCAAACGGAATTGACGTTGGCGTTGGCGGCGGTGCGATCGCGGTTGGCCGCGGCGGCGGATGCGGCCGGTCGCAATGTCGCAGAAATTGAGCTGTTGCCAATTACCAAATTCTTCCCAGCAACCGACGTCGCGATTTTGTCCCGATTAGGTTGTCGGGCCGTTGGCGAATCGCGCGAACAGGAAGCGTCGGCGAAGGTGACTGAAGTCACGCGATTGCTGGCGGCCGCCGAACAACACGGCGGATCCCGTGATTTGCAGTGGCACATGGTCGGCCAGATTCAGCGCAAGAAAGCTCGGTCATTGGCGCGCTGGGCGCATACCGCGCACTCGATCGACAGCACACAGTTGGTGACCGCGCTCGACCGGGCGGTGACGGGCGCGCTGGCCGATCGCCGGCGCGACAATCCGCTGCGCATCTATGTCCAGATCAGTCTGGACGGGGACGTGTCGCGCGGCGGCGTGGACGTCGACGCACCGGGCGAGGTGGACCGGATCTGTGCTCAGGTGGACAGCGCGCAGAGCTTGGAACTGGTCGGGTTGATGGGCATCCCACCGCTGGAATGGGAACCCGAACAGGCCTTTGACCGGCTCCAATCCGAGCATCAGCGGGTGCTCGAGGGGTTTCCGAAGGCGGTCGGGCTGTCCGCAGGCATGTCCGGGGACCTCGAAGTCGCCGTGAAACATGGTTCGACGTGTGTGCGTGTCGGTACCGCGCTAATGGGGCAACGGCGGTTACGGTCACCGTGAATAGTCACAGAAGTAACACCTTCATCACAGATAACAAAGATCCCAAGCTAGAAGGGGCCGCAAGATGAGCACACTGCACAAGGTCAAGGCCTACTTCGGTATGGCTCCGATGGAGGAATACGACGACGAGTACTACGACGACCGCGCACCCTCCCGCGGTTATTCGCGGCCCCGATTCGACGACGAATACGGACGTTATGAAAGTCGGGATCGCGATTATGACGACCCGCGCCGCGACCCCCGCGCCGAGTTGCGCGGCGAGCCGGCCGACTACCCGCCGCCGAGCAGCTACCGCGGCGGCTACCCCGACGAACCGCGCTTCCCCACCGGCGGGTTCGAACGGCCCGACATGAGCCGGCCCCGACTGGGGTCGTGGCTGGGGCGCGGTGGCGCCACCCGCGGTGCGTTGGCGATGGACCCGCGCCGGATGGCGATGATGTTCGAAGAAGGCCACCCGCTGTCGAAGATCACCACGCTGCGGCCCAAGGACTACAGCGAGGCGCGCACCATCGGCGAACGTTTCCGCGACGGCACGCCGGTGATCATGGACCTGGTGTCGATGGACAACGCCGACGCCAAGCGCTTGGTCGACTTCGCCGCCGGCCTGGCGTTCGCGCTGCGCGGCTCGTTCGACAAGGTCGCCACCAAGGTGTTCTTGCTGTCGCCGGCGGACGTCGACGTGTCGCCCGAAGAGCGTCGCCGGATCGCCGAAACCGGTTTCTACGCTTACCAATAACGCGTAGTCGCTGCCACACAGCCCGTGAGGTTCCCAGCGGACCGAGCGGGCTGTGCGCATGCCGGTCCGCCACGAGATGTGTGCGGCACGGACAGGTCGGTAGGCTTGCGGTCGCCGCTATGCCGGCGGCGACAGACATCCTCATCGATAAGGTCGGGCACTCGTTGGCGCTGTTCTTTCAGATCCTTGGATTCACCCTCTTCGTCTTCTGGCTGCTGCTGATCGCTCGGGTCGTCGTCGAGTGGATCCGCTCGTTCAGCCGGGACTGGCGCCCCACGGGCATCACCGTGGTGATCCTCGAGATCATCATGTCGATCACCGATCCGCCGGTGAAGCTGCTGCGCCGGCTGATCCCGCCGATCACCATCGGCGCCGTCCGTCTGGACCTGTCCATCCTGGTGCTGCTGCTGATCGCCTTCATCGGCATGCAACTGGCTTTCAGCGCTGCCGTCTAGGGCGCCGCCATCTCGGTTGGAATCTGATTTGAAGACGGTTCGGCCACGATTCGGCGTCAACTTTGGCGTGTGTTTTTTGAAATCTAAGGAATGTGTTTTATTGGCTGCAGAGCTCTAAAGAGATTGAAATCTGTCCTTATTTATTACTCCAATCGGCAACCGCCGAGTCTGGTGTGACAGGATGGACGGCAGTTGCGCGACGGCTACCGCATCGTTCTACACTTTCCAGATTGTTTGACCGTCCAGGAACTCGAGGGGACAAAGAATGCCGCTTACACCTGCCGACGTCCACAATGTGGCGTTCAGTAAGCCGCCCATCGGCAAGCGCGGGTACAACGAGGACGAGGTCGATGCCTTCCTTGACCTGGTGGAGAACGAGCTGACCCGGCTGATCGACGAGAACGCCGATCTGCGGCAGCGGATCGCCGAACTCGATCAGGAGCTGGCCGCCGGTGGCGGGGGAGCCGCGGCGGCCCCGACGGTCGCCCAGCCGATCCCGGCATTCGAGCCCGAACCCGAGCCCGCCAAACCGGCCCCGGTGGCGGCACCGGCCCCGTCTACCTCGTCCAACGAGGAGCAGGCCCTCAAGGCGGCCCGCGTGTTGAGCCTGGCCCAGGACACTGCCGACCGGCTGACCAGCACCGCCAAGGCGGAGTCGGACAAATTGCTGTCCGATGCGCGCACCAACGCCGACCAGATCCTCAGCGAGGCGCGGCACACCGCCGAGACCACGGTTGCCGAGGCGCGTCAGCGTGCCGACGCGATGCTGGCCGACGCCACCTCGCGCTCCGAGAGCCAGTTGCGCCAGGCGCAGGAAAAGGCTGACGCTCTGCAGGCCGACGCCGAACGCAAGCATTCCGAGATCATGGGCACCATCAACCAGCAGCGCACCGTGCTGGAAGGCCGCCTCGAGCAGCTCCGGACGTTCGAACGCGAGTACCGGACCCGGTTGAAGACCTACCTGGAATCCCAGCTCGAGGAGCTCGGCCAGCGTGGTTCGGCGGCTCCGGTGGATTCCAGCGCCGACGCCGGTGGGTTCGACCAGTTCAACCGCGGCAACAACTAGCCTTCGCCTGGACGCGCGCCGGCACTCGGCCGGTTGGAGGATGACCAATGCTGATCATTGCGCTCGTATTAGCCCTGATCGGTCTCGTCGCGCTGGTGTTCGCGGTGGTGACCAGCAACGAACTGGTGGCGTGGGTGTGTATCGCCGCCAGCGTGCTGGGCGTGATCCTGCTGATCGTCGACGCGGTGCGGGAACGCCAGCAGCGTGACGCCGACGCCGACACCGACGACGACGAGGACGCCGAGGAGGACGAGCCCGACGAGGGCGCCGAGGAGGCCGTCGACTATCCGGACGAGGCCGACGAGGAGACTTCCGAAAGCTCCAAGTAGGGGACCGATCACCCCGGCGGCGTCGTCAACAGCTCCCGTACCTCGTCGTCGCTGACCTGGTGGAAGTCGGCGTAGACCTGTCCGACGGCGCTGAAGTCCGCGGGCATGGTCGCGCACACCACGTCGTCGGCTTCGCGCTCCAGGACCCGGCACGCCGAGAGCGGTCCGACCGGAACCGCGACCACGACCGCCTGCGGTCCGGCGGCGCGCACCGCCCGCACCGCCGCCAGCATGCTGGCGCCGGTGGCGATCCCGTCGTCGACCAGGATCACGATCTTGCCGCGTGGGTCGACAGCCGGTCGCTCGCCCCGATACGCCCCTTCGCGCCGCCTCAACTCGGTGGTCTCGGCGTCGATGACTGAGCACACCTGCTGTTCGGTGATACCCAGCTGCTCCACCACGTCCTCGTTCATCACCACCCGCCCGCCGCTGGCCAATGCGCCCATGGCCAGTTCGGGTTTGTAGGGCACTCCGAGCTTGCGTACCAGGAACACGTCGAGGTCCGCGCCCAGCGCCGCGGCGACCTCCCACCCGACCGGGACACCGCCGCGGGCCAGTCCGAGGACGACCAGGTCGGGTTGGGCGCGGTAGGACGCCAGCGCGTCGGCCAGTACGCGACCGGCTTCGCGGCGGTCGCGGAACTCGCGGGTCGGCGTCCGCCGCAGAAAGCCACGCCGTCGGTTCATCAGTCGCACTCCGGAAACTGTGCTCGCAACTCCAGAAGCCTACTGACTCTTCCTGTTGCCGGGCGGTCCGGGC
This sequence comes from Mycobacterium sp. NGS67, assembly GCF_059812185.1. Taxonomy (NCBI): domain Bacteria; kingdom Bacillati; phylum Actinomycetota; class Actinomycetes; order Mycobacteriales; family Mycobacteriaceae; genus Mycobacterium; species Mycobacterium sp. NGS67. The sequence goes on along the minus strand of NZ_JCALCF010000040.1, from coordinate 12,611 downwards.
ACGGGGCGAGTCGGGCGGAGAGCAACTGGGCGCCAGAACGGTGCGCTCGTTAAATCTGGATTACCAGCGTATTTCCGGGACATTGTCGGAAATCCTGGTTCACGCGTGAGCAGGCGCGCTTAATGAACAGGTCACCCACCGCCGGCCGACGCCCGAACCGGTCGGTCCTGTCGTTAGGAGAACCCCCATGTCTTTCGTGACCACGTACCCCGCCGCCTTGATGGCCGCGGCGGGTGCACTGCAACACCTCGGGACGGCATTGGCCGCGGAGGACGCTGCCGCCGCGCCACCGACCACCAGCGTCGTGCCGGCCGCCGCCGACGAGGTGTCCGCGCTACAGGCCGCACAGTTCGCCGCCTACGGCTCCTGGTATCAGCAGGTCAGCGCGCAAGCCAAAGCCGTGCATCAACAGCTGGTCAACACCCTCGGATCCAATGCGAACGCGTACGGCGAGACCGAAGCGGCCAACCAGAGCGCGGCCGGCTCGCAATCGCTGTCCGACGCGACCAACGCGGCATCCGCGGCGGCCGCCAGCCCGGCGGCCCCGACAACATCCGACGGCGCCATCATCGCGACCCCGTTCAATTGGTTCCAGAACGTCGGCGCGGCGGCGTCGAACTTCATCGCATTCGGCCAGGGACAGTTCCTGCCGGGTTCGGTGGGCTGGTATCCCGAGATGGCCGACCTCCCGCCGCTGGGCGCCGGTGCGGCGCCCGCGGTGCCGGCGCCGCCCGTGGCTGGGCCGCCGGCGGGCGCAAGCCTCGGCGGTGCCGCGTCGATCGGCGGGATGTCGGTGCCGCCGAGTTGGGCGGCGGCGGGCGCGCCTGCAGCCGGAGTCACGCCCGCAACGCTGACGGGCGCGGGCTGGACCGGTGCCGCGGTGAACCCCGCGCCAATGACGACGGTGCCCGCCGGCCTGCCCTCCATCGCGTCGGTCGGGCGTTCAAGTACCGGGTTCGGGGCGCCGCGTTACGGCCTCAAACCGATGGTGATGCCCAAGCCGACCGTTGTCTGAACCCCCATTCACTTTCATCAGAAAAGGACCGACAGATGGCTTTTGATTTTGGCGCGCTGCCCCCGGAGATCAATTCGACCCGTATGTACACCGGCCCGGGAGCGGCGCCGATGATGGCCGCCGCCGCGGCCTACAGCAATCTCGCCGCCGAACTGAGCAGCACGGCGACGGCCGCGGAGTCGGTGATCTCGACGCTGACCGACGACGAATGGCGTGGCCCGTCCTCGGCGGCGATGGCCGCCGCCGCCACCCCGTATGTGCAATGGCTGCAGACCACCGCGGCGTCGCTGCAACACGCGGGCGACCAGGCGATGGCGTCGGCGGCCGCCTACGAGACTGCGTATGCGATGACGGTGCCTCCGGCGGTCGTCGCGGCCAACCGCGCGCAGCTCGCGGCGCTCGTCGCCACCAACATCCTTGGTCAGAACACGCCGGCGATCGCGGCCAACGAAGCGCTCTACAGCGAGATGTGGGCCCAGGACGCCGCCGCGATGTACGGCTACGCCGCATCGTCGGCGCTGGCCGCCCGGCTGGACCCGCTGACCGCGCCGACGCCGGTAGCCGGCCCGAATGCCCTCGGTGCGCAGAGCGAAGCGGGTAGTCAGGCCGCTGGCACCTCGCTACCCGCGCTGGTGTCCAGTACGCCGAATGCCGTTCAGGCACTGGCCAATCCGGCGGCGGCGGCGCCGGCGTCACCCGTCGGCGATTTCTTCAGCGACCCCCTGGTGCAGAGCATCCCCAACGGCATTATCGACATGGCGGCATGGAACGGTTTCAACGCCATCGTCACCGCGGTGCTGTACTCGCACACCTTCGACGCGGGCTTGATCAGCAGCCACTTCCTGCCGGATCTGGGCGCCATCGGTATCGGGCCGGCTCAGATGGCCGCGGGTCTGGGTTCCGGTGGCGCGACTGCTGCGTCGGTGTCCTCGGTCGCCGGCCAGGCGGCGACGGTCGGCAAGCTATCGGTGCCAACCGCGTGGTCAGCGGCCACCCCGGCCGCGCTCGCCGCGTCCACCGCGCCGGTAGCCGGTTCGGGCTGGACGGTGCCGGTGGAGGAGGGCGCCGGGGTGACCAACGTGGCCGCGGGGATGCCGGCGTACGCCGCGGCCGGGCGGGGCGGCTACGGCGCCAGTCCGCGCTACGGGATCAAGCCGACCGTGATGCCGCGGCAGGTGCTGGTGTGATCAGTTGGCTGCGAGCATTCACTTCGCTCGCCTCAGTCGCGTGTCCGAGGGGGGACTTGTCCGTCTACGACACGGGTCGTGGTCTGGCGATTGGGGCGCTGACCGCTTCGGTCAAGCACCGGTCCACGTTTTTCGCTCAATCGCAACCCTGAGGAGCTCGCCCATCGGGCGGCCAGCCGTCGGTACCGGACTCAAGCGGAATATTCAGAGATCGAAGCAGGATCGAAAAGAGCCGCCAATTGGCGATTGCTCCGACAAGTTCGACCAAAACGGCGTGATCGCTATTGAATGCCTTCTGGCACCCAGCCCAGTTTTCCTCGGAGATGACCCCGTCGCGTACCACATCATCGGTCGCTGCGAGGACCGCACGCTCGACTGGCCCGAGGCTTTCGGAATTCTGCCAGTCGCGCACCGCCAGGAGATCATGCTCAGGCACGCCGAGCAGTGTGGCGATTCGCCAATGTTGAGTCCATTCGTATTCGGAGCCAGTAATCCAGCCGATGCGCATGATGACCAGCTCGCGTAGCCGCGCGTCAAGGGAACCGCGGAAGAGTAACGCGTCTAGCAGCCCATACAGCGCAACCGCCACACGCGGCTGATGAAGTGCCACGCGGAATACCGACAGGTCTGCCAACTCTTCGGGCAACCCACATTCGGCAGCTCGCAGCTGGGCCTGCTCACGGTCGAGCATCGGTACGCGTTCCGCCATGGTCACGGGTGGCCCTCTCTGTTGAACCTCTGCCCACGCCGTTAGGGCGTGGGCAAAAAGACGTTGTGCAGCGCCCCACTTGATCGGGCACTTTCATCTGCAAGCGAAGTGAGCAGCTGCGCGAGCCCAGCGAATCCGGTTGATTCTCTGGTGATCCGGTCGAACGGCCAGCGGCCCAGGGCGAGAATCTCGAGGGCTGCCCGGTGGGCGGGATACTCCACGCCGAGTGCGCCTACGACGTGTAATTCTTTATAGACCAACAAGTCTGGTTCAAACCGGGGCGTGCCGCCTCCTCCACGGGTGCCGGCCACCACAATTGTGCCGCCGGGCCTGGCAAGGCCGACGGCATCGGCGAACGCGGAGGGTGCTTTAGCGGTGACGTCGACGACCACGTCGGCAAGCCGTCCGCCTGTCTCACGCTGGAGCGCGGTCACTGCATCGTCCTGCGATACATCGATGGGCAGGTCGACACCGAATGATCTGGCTATGGCCAGTCGTTGTTCGTCGCGTGGGCCTACGCCGGTCATCGCGACGAACGCGGCTCCCGCCTCTTTGGCCGCCACCGCCGCACAGATTCCGCGGATGCCGGGCCCCAGGATCGCTACGACGTCCCCGGCCTTGGTGTCGGGAAGAGTCGCCCCCCACTGGATACCGGCCCCGAGAGGGTTGAACAACGTGGCGAGAACGGGGTCCATGTCTTCGGCAATCGGGAGCAGCATCGCGTCCCACGGAAGCTCCACATGGGTGGCGTATCCGCCCCATAAGCCCGCGCCGACCTCCACGTCGACAAACCCGAACATGGTGGCGATGCCGTTCACCGCGCACCGCCGGTATTCGCCGCGGCGGCACTCGGGGCAGTCTCGGCAGGACCGGAACACCTCAACGGCCACGCGCTGGCCGGCTTGTACACCCCAGCGTTGGCCAGCCGCAGCGCCAACATGTTCGACGATGCCGACGATTTCGTGCCCTGGAACGAATGAGAAGCCGGCAGGCAGGTGTCCGGTGAATTGTTCGTGATCTGTTCCGCACAGACCGCATGCTTCAACTCGCAGGATCGCACCCCGGTCGCCGACGTCGGGGATGGTCATCTGGCGCCGCTGCAGACTCCGCGGTCCGGTCAGCACCATCGCCTCGGCGATCATGGAAGCTCGAACCCGGTGAACGACCCTGTGTTTCGGAGGCACACCGTTTTACCTACGTACATTTCCGCGCCCATCGCCTCGGCGATCTGCGGATCGTCGCTGCGTGCGACGACTCTTTGCCCGTCGGACAGGTGCGCGATGATCGGAGTCCATCGAGGTTGGCCGTCTCGGTCGTAGACGACGGTGTATCCGTCGACTGTCGCGCAACCGGTCGCCTCGTCGGCGCCTGCGACGGCCAGCCGCGATGAATCGATTTGAGCTTGTTCGACCGCCGTGTCGAGCAGTCGCCACCCGGCTGGTGGCGGGGTGGCCGACCACACACCGACCGAATGCTTCGTCGAATACCACCCGAGGCCGGTGACGAGTCCGGCATCGGTTGGGTCGCGTCGGCACCGTCGGACCATCTCCACGATCGAGTGGCTGACGTAATTGTTTCCGGGACCGCCGTGATAAGGCAGGCCTCCGGTTACTGTGAGGCCTCTGTCGTCGAGGGGGTCCAAGTCGAGAGCCTCGGCAGCCATCTCAATTGCCGACGGGAAGCAGGAGTAGAGGTCGAACCACCGGATGTCGTCGGTGGTCAACCGGCCCGCATCGAGAGCCTTCCGTGCCGCTACCTCGATACCCGATGAGCGGCTGAGGTCCGGCCGTTCCACGGGGAAGTACACGTCGTTGCAAGTCGCTGCTGACCAGGGAAAGACCCAACGATCGCGCGCGACGCCTAATTCGTCCGCCACCTCGGCCGCCATGAGAATGAAGGCGGCAGCCATGTCGACGGACATGATGCTGTTGAGCAGCTTGGGATAGGGCAAGCAGACCATGCGGTTTTCCGCGGTGACTTCGCTGAGTTCGGTGGCACTTCGTGCGCGTGGGAACCAGGCCTGTTCCGGATGGCGTGCCGCCTCGGCTGTGAACGGGGCCATCAGCGTGCCCAGCCACTCCCGTTGAGCATCGAAGTCGCGGCCGTGGCGCGCGGCGATCGCGGACTCGAAGATGGGATACACCTCGTGCGGCCAACTCAGACCCACCGACAATTCGGCTTGACTCAGCCCGGGGCGGGCGTCGCCCAGGGATTCGTCGTCGGAGCGGGGTGGGGGCGGCGAGTCGAGAAGTGCCCCGCCCTGAAGCTTGCGTGCGGAATGCCCGCTCTCCGCCCCGACGACCAGGACGACATCTGCACGGCCTTCGCCTATTTCGCCACCCAACACTTCGACGAGATACTGCGGGGTGTTTCCGCCGACGGGACAGCTGATGCGGCGGGCGGGACTGATGTGCATCGCTTCGGCGATCCTGCTGGCGGGATTGTCGCGCGGTATGACCAGGATGCCCGGAGTCGCGACGGTGTCGATGCGCCGCTCGACCGGGCGACTTGCGTCTTTGACCGCGCGGCGTGCGGCTTCTACCGCCAAGTCGATCGGGTCCACGAAGTCGTTCCCGCGATGGGTAACTTCGCCCACGCCGACGACAACCGGGGTACGCGCTTCTACCAACATCGGCATCGGCATCCGCTCAGGGCCACGGGGCTGACTTGAGACATAACTGCGATGGTGTCATGTGCGTGGGCAAGTCACAATGGTGTGCGCTCGCGGCATACTGGCTGTGTGTCGACGAGGTTGTTGAGATGGGGCGCCGCCGCGCCGACAGATCGTGGGTCCGCTCGCGACCGGTTGCTCGATGCTGCCGAGCGGTGCCTCGAGAGTTGCGGTGTGGTGGGCACGACCATGGAGGACATCGGCAGAACAGCGGGTGTGTCCAGGGCAACGGTGTATCGCTACTTCCCCAGTCGGGAGGCGGTGATGTCGGGTGTCATCATTCGCGCCGCCGAGCGCTATCTCGACCGCATCAGCCCGCGGATCGCGGCGCACGCCGACCTGGGCTCCGCGCTCGTCGATTTCGTGGAATACACGGTTGAGGCCGCGCGCCGCGAAGAGATCATCGGATTGTTGTTCGGCAGCGACGAGGAACTCGCCGGCGTGGGTCTCGCGGCGGGGACCTCGACGTCCCTCTTCGAAATCGTCACCGAATTTCTGCGTCCCATCTTCACCAGACACTGGAGTTGCGTGGAACCGGGCGTCTCCGTCGACGACGCCGCCGAGTGGGTTGTCCGCACGATATTGAGCCTGCTGACTGTTCGAGGGCCGCGGGAGCGCAGTCGTGACGGACTCCGGGCGTTTCTGTCGAGGTTTCTCCTTCCGGCGATCCTGGCGGGTGACCACGCTCGACCGATGTGACATCTATGGCGTAATGTCTCGACGGCAGATGAGGTAGGAGGGCCTGTGCAATTCACCACGTTCAACGAACAGGTCGCTGAGCAACTAAAGAGCGCAGCAGAAACCACGGGCGGGTTGGCCGGTTACCTCGGCTTCCGTCACACCGAATTCACTGCGGGACGGCTCGTCGCGGAGATGGACGCACGCGACGACCTGAAGACGCCTTTCGGGAACCTGCATGGGGGCTGCTTATCGGCCATGGTCGACCACTGCCTCGGAGTGGTGTTTTATCCCGTGATTCCACTGGGATCTTGGGTCGCGACAACGGAGTTCAAACTGAATCTGCTTCGTCCGGTCTCTAGCGGCACCTGTGTAGCCACAGCCGAGATCATCTCGCTGGGCAGAACCAGCGGTGTGGCGCGTATCGACATCTGCAACGACGGCAGAGCGGTGTGTGCGGCCCAGGGAACCGTCACCGTCGTCGCACCGAAGACGAGCTCCTGATGTCGGCAAAGAGAACAGGCGATTCGTCGGCTCCTGTGGTCGAGCGCGTGCCCACGGCGGACGGGCTGACGCTGGCGGTCGACCTCTACCGCTGTGATGCGCCGCGGGCGGTCGTGTTGCTCCTTCACGGCGGAGGTCAAAGCCGACACGCCTGGGACGTCACCGCCCAACGCCTGCACCAGCGGGGCTACACGGTGGCCGCGTACGACACCAGGGGACACGGGGACAGCGACTGGGACCCCGACGGACGCTACGACGGGGACCGGCTTGGATCCGACCTATTGGCCGTGCGCTCATACGCCGATTCCGGCCGCCCCGTCGCCGCGATCGGCGCCTCTCTGGGCGGCTTGACCATTCTCGGAACACACTTGCTCGCCCCGCCGGACCTATGGCAGGCCGTCGTCCTGGTTGACGTCACTCCGCGAATGGAGATGGAAGGCGCCCGACGAGTCGTAGCGTTCATGTCGGCACACCCCGAAGGTTTCGACAGCCTAGAGTCGGCCGCTGACGTGATCGCCGCCTACAACCCGCACCGCCCTCGCCCCGAAAACCTCGACGGCCTCCGAAAAGTCCTCGCCCGTCGCGAAGACGGTCGCTGGGCCTGGCGATGGGATCCAGCTTTCGTGACGTCGAATTTCCAGTTCCTGCAGGGTGATCCAGACGAAGGCGCTAAAGACTTCGACATGATGAGCGCGTTCCTTCTTGATGGTGCGAGGCAGGTGTCCGCGCCAACGCTGCTGGTCCGGGGCCTACTATCTGACATGGTCTCCGAAGAGACAGTAAAGCATTTCCTGACCGTCGTTCCGCACGCGCAAACCGTTGACGTATCGGGCGCGGGACACATGATTGCCGGCGACAACAACGACGCATTCTCGACGGCGGTCGTCGAATTCCTCGACAGGACCACATGAACCCTGCTGTCGGTTGACTGCCCATGTAGGGCTGGCGCCTATCCTGCTCCTATGCCAACTGAACCAGCGCGGGTGTCTTTCCGCCGGCATGTGCGCGAAAAGGTTTTGAGGGCGACACGAGAACTCGCCATCGAGAAGGGCTGGGATCAGGTCCGGATGAGCGAGGTTGCCGAATCGGTCGGCGTCTCCCGCCCGACGTTGTACAAAGAGTTCGGCGACAAACAGGGGCTCGGCGACGCGCTTGTGGTGTCGGAGGGCCAGCGCTTTATGGAAGGCATTCTTGCCGTCCTTGCCGAACACGTGGGCGACGTGCGGGGCGGCATCACCGCAGCGGTGCAATTCACCCTCTGTGAAGCAGAAGACAGCCCGCTCCTCAAGGCAGTTCTGACGTCCAACCCTTCGGGGAATGATCGCGGTGGCTCGTCGTCTACTGGAGTCCTACCTCTTCTGCCGACGTCGGCTTCCCTGCTTCAGCTCTGCTCCGCGGCTCTGATCACGTGGTTTAACGACCACTTCGACGATCTCGATCCCGAAGACGTTGAGGAGGTCGCAGATGTTCTGGTGCGACTGACAGTGAGTCATGTTGTACTCCCAGCCGCGGACATCGCCACCACCGGTGAGCGGATCTCCCGCGTAGCACTCAGGTACCTGGGAGTTGTCCACAGTTTGTAACTAGCAAGCTCTCGTGTCAGATCGAGCCGGCGAGGAGCTCTGAGCGGTCAACTCGGAGCTGCTGGCTGATGGCCCGCTTACTGAACATGAAATCGCGAGGACGGTTGACGCAGTCGGCGGCGATGAGTTCACGATCGCGGAAGTAGAAGCAGCTGAAGTCACGGTCACGCGACGGGTCGCCGCTGAAGACCACTTCGTCGTATCCGGTGTTGAGACCGGCGATCTGGAGTTTGAGATCGTACTGGTCGGACCAGAACCACGGAAGCGCAGCGATTGCGCTGTGTTTTCCGCAGATTGTCGCCGCAGCGATCTTGGCCTGCTCGCCGGCGCTCGATACGGATTCCAAACGAATACGCGAGCCGTATCGAGCCATGGTGTGGCTGGTGCAGTCGCCGGCGGCCACGATGTCGGGGTCGCTGGTGCGGGCCTGGTCGTCGATCACGATGCCGTTGTCGACGGATAATCCTGCGGCCGAGGCGAGCTCGGTGTTCGGCACCACACCGACGCCGACGATGACCAAGTCGGCGGGGATCGGTTCGCCGCCTGCCAGCACGACCTCCTGCACTCTGCCGTTGCCGGAGAAGGCTTCGACGAGAGCGTGTGTTCGGATCTCCACTCCCTCGCCGTTGTGGATTCGGGTGTAAAACGCGGAAACCTCCGGCGCGGTGACCCGTTCGAGTACACGCTCGGTTGCCTCGAGGACGGTGACGTTCATGCCGAGCGAACACAGCGAGGCCGCCGTTTCCAACCCGATGTAACCGCCGCCCACGATCACAACCCTCCGACCCGGTGTAGCGGCGGCACGGATCAACTCGACGTCTGCAGCGGTACGCAGGTAGTGAATTCCGGGAAGATCCACCCCTGGTGTGGGGAGTCGTCTGGCCCTTGCGCCGGTGCACAACGCGAGCTTGGTGTACGTCAGCGTGTCGCCGGTGCTCAGAGACACACGCTTGGCACTCCGGTGGATCGCCTCCACGGTCGCATTCAAGAGTCGAATGTGCTGCTTTTCGTAGAAATCAGCGCCGCGAATCAGGAGGTCGTCGAGGCCGTTCTTGCCGGCCAGGTATCCCTTCGACAACGGAGGCCGGTGGTAGGGCAGTCCCCCCTCGTCGCCGATGAGCACGACCTCCCCAGACCACCCCTCCCTTCGAAGATTAGCTGCCAACTGCGCGCCGGCGTGGCTCGCGCCGACGATCACCGCTCGTTCGGGAGTCACGCACTTGGCCTGGGAGTGAGGCGAACCATCAGCTTGCTGATACCCCTGACGAAATTCGATTGCACATACTCGGGTTCGCCGACCACCTCGATGTTCTCAAAGCGAGGGAGCAATTCCTCCCACAGGATTCGAAGCTGCAACTCAGCAAGTCGGTTTCCCATGCACCTGTGCACGCCGAACCCGAACGAGATGTGATTGCGGGCGTTGCTCCTATCGATGATCAACTCATCGGCCCGCTCGAAGACACGCTCATCGCGGTTACCAGAGGCGTACCACATCACGACCTTGTCGCCCTTGCGGATGAATTGCCCGTTCAACATGATGTCTTTTTTCGCGACTCGGCGCATGTACGCCAACGGGGTCTGCCAGCGAATGATCTCGGATACCATGTTGGGAATCAGGTCAGGGTTCGCCTTCAACTTCTCGAACTGATCGGGGAACTGGTTCAAGGCGAGAACCCCTCCGCTCATCGAGTTGCGAGTCGTGTCGTTTCCCCCGACGATCAGCAGTACCAAATTGCCGAGGAATTCCATCGGGCGGTCGATGAGATCCTTAGTGTCCTCGTTGGCCTGCAGCATCGTGATCAGATCGAAGCCCGGTCGCTCCCCGTTGGCGGTACGGGCCGCCTTGTCATGCCAGAGAGCGCTGAGACCCTTCGCCATGTCGACCATGCCACGAAACACTCTGTCGTTGTCGGAAGGACCACCATTGGCTTGCTCCATGGAGGTGGCGAGGTCCGACCATTCCACGAGCTTGTGCCGCTGCTCGTACGGGAAGTCCAGCAGGGTCGCGAGCATGCGCGCTGTCAGTTCGATGGAGACGTGGTGCACCCAATTGAACGGCTGATCCACCGGTAGATCGTCCAGCACTTCCTGGACACGCGAGCGGATCAGCCCCTCCATCTCGCGCAGGTTCTTCGGCGCGACAACCCCTTGGACGGAAGCGCGCTGCAAGTCGTGTTGTGGCGGATCCATCGCGATGAACATGGCGATGTCCATGAAGCGGGGCGGTCTCCCGATGATGATGAACGGCTCTGCGGAGAAAGCCTCGTGGTTCTTGTCGACGGCGATGATGTCCGCGTGGCGGGTCACCGACCAGAACGGGCCGAACGCACTGTGAGCCTGGTAGTGCACCGGCGCCTCGTTGCGCACGCGTTCGAAGTAGGACTTCCAGCGGCCTTGGCGGTAGAGGAACGGGTTGCTGAGATCGATGTCGGCGATATCAACGTCCTCGACCGGAGGAATGGGCGTCTCGGTGAAGATCTTCTTACCATTGGTTCCGGTTACCCACCGGCGTGTCTTGTCGTAGAGGTGTGCGCCGCGGATTTGCAGCTCCAGAGGCACGGCAGACTGGGCTTTGGCGGCCACTGCCGCGGGAATACTCATTATTGTTTCCTCCAAATCCATGACGTTGTTTCAGAGCTGGAACTCAGGTAGCTCGACCGTCAAGCCATCCCATGCCTCGGAGGCGGACATCTGGCAAGACAGCCTCGACGTCCGCTGACGCTCGGGGTTCATCGCGAGCATCTCCTCTTCGTTGGCGCCGCAGAGTCCCACCGTGTCCGACCACTCGGGAGCGACGATCACGTGGCACGTTCCGCATGCGGCTTCCCCTCCACAATCGCCGTCGATGCCGGGCACCGCGTTGTTGACCGCAACCTGCATCAAGGACTGCCCTTCGGCCAAGGGGGCTTCGTACTTCTCGCCGTCGTGAGAGACGAAGGTGACGACTGCCATGATTAACTCTCCTCAATTTGGAACTCCTCTATTTAGCGTTGTCGCGCGTGACCAGCGTCGCTAGGCTCGCAGGAGTCAAAAAGTTGTGTTTTTAGCTCACGCGCAGGGAGGCACGTGAAACTCGACGACTCGGGTATGCCAGCGCTGGCTTTCCTGCAGATGCTGGACAGTGAGGCGCTGGGGCATGACGCCAGCATTGCGCTCCGCAGCATCATGGTTCGCGAGCACGTTACCGAGTCGATGTTGGTGGGTCGCGACGCGCAGGTCCCCTTACGGTGGTTCAGGGAGATATATTCCGATTTCGATTGTGATCAGGGAACCCGTCTGGGTTTCGCGTTCGCTGAACACGCCAAACTGACGTCCTTTGGGGCACTCAGTGTTCCCTTGGTCAGCGCGGGCTCGGTAGCCGAGGTTGTCGAGTTGCTTGCTTATCTGCCGGTGATCACCACAGCCCTCAGCCCGACGTTCCATTCGACGGAACGCGGCCTCACGATCGGGCTCACCGGTCGCACCGGTGACGCGGGCCTGAACTGCCTGGCCGTCACCTACGGTGGGCTGGCGCTGTTGCGTCTGCTCGACATGCTCGCGGGTGCCGTACCGAATATTGAACTGCATTTAAGTCATTCAGCGCCGGAGTCGTGGGTTCTTCATGACGAAGTGTTGGCGGGTCGGATCTTCTTCGACGCCCCCAGCTCGTTCGTCCACGTTCCCGCGGCTTCGCTCGAGGAGGTCTGTCGATTCTCCGATCCTGTGGCGTACCGGATTGCCGTCACCGATTTGCAGCGAACTCTCGATCAACGACGTGACACGTCGGTCTCCGAAAAAGTAAGGGACCTGCTCGAAAAAGATCCCGGAAAAACGAACATCAGCCGGACGGCGGGCGAGCTTTCGATATCCCCGAGCACGTTGAAGCGGCGCCTCCGCGAAGAGGGGACCACCTTTCGCGAATTGCGTCAGTCGTTCTTGCGGGAGCGAGCAATTCTGCGACTTCTCGACAGATCGTTGTCTGTAAGCGAGATCGCGGCAGAACTCGGGTACGCGGAGCTCACGAACTTCACACATGCCTTCAAACGGTGGACCGGTCGTTCACCGCGCCACTTCAGAAAAACGCGCGACTGAGGGCTATAGATCCGCCCCGGCGTGTGCCGGGCGACCATCGGAACCAGCGGGCTTCACGATCGGCCTCATCTGTCACCTGGACATCGTCGAGAAACGACACGATCGGCGCGGGTTTCGGTCATCGCAGCACCCTCTTGGGAAGAGGCGCAAGGACATTCCAGAGAATCCATACCGCGCTAGCGGCGGGTGCGGG